>DATDOI010000092.1:0-2251 GCA_035293325.1 Candidatus Altimarinota bacterium | reverse complement strand
GGTTGAATCAATGATCGGGTCAGAAATAGACAGCACATTTGAGGAAGATCTGCCCGAAATGAGAGATTTCGGGTTAACGGACTCCACAAATATGGATATCGCCAAACGGGCGATCAAAGATGTGGTTTTCGAGCATTATCTTAAAACAGGGAACGAACTGCAGGACGTAACGGCCCCGTACGCCAAAAACGTGCTGAAAGTAAAAATAAAGGAGGCTTTCAGGGAACTGAAAAAAATAGCGGATAAAAAAGAGTATGGATACGCTTCACCCCTTGCCCTCCTGGAGGATTTCAGCGCGTTCACGGAACTGGGGTTCCTGAAATCCGGTTTCCTCCAGAAAGATTCGCTCAAAAAAATGCTCCGTCTGGAACGCTCCACTCTGACGGATCTGGTAACGCGCTTCCGGAGTACTCAGGACAGAAAACTGGAGATTGCAAAACTGGACGGTGATGCCGCCAACCTGGTAGGAAAAAAAATGGACGTCCCGACAATGTTTGCGGAGGGAAGAATACAGCTTCAAAAAAAAGTCCGCACGGTATCGGGCGAGAGCGGCACTCTCAATGAAGCAACTCTCTCCCAGGATATTGGAACCGCCCTTCCGCCAAATATCGATCCAAAAATGAAGGAAGCGGCGATCGCATGGTTTATCGGCGAAGCAAAAAAAATGTCGCCGGGAACCGGTGAAGTGCTGGAGCTTTCAGAAAACGGCACGTGGGCAAAAGCGGATATTGCCGGAGAACAGCAGGTTCAGGAAGAGGCCAAAAAAAAGGCGGAGGAATCGGTAACGCCGTCTGCAGAAGAGGATGAACCGATCAACACCGGCAACAAAACGCTCGACAGATTTTTAAACGCCATCAGAAAACTTTTTTCAAGCATCATCGCTTCGCTCGGTCCCATGCTGGCGAAATTCGGCATCAAAAAAACCCCCGAATCGGCCGAAGAGTTTGCAACGCTCAATGAAGAAGAGAAAAAAAGCGCTCTCGCTTTCAAAGAGATGCTCAACAAAACGGGTCTGAACATGGAAACGCTCGCGCCTCTGCTGAAGGACGATGTGGAGATCAAACGCATCCTTGAAAAAAGGAAACAGATGAACGTCGGCTGGAAAACTTTTCTTGAAAAAACCCTCTCGGGTGAAGAGACGGAAGAGCTCAAGACGGCAAAAAAAATAAAATCGGAGGATATCGCCGGGATGTTCCTGAGCAAAACGGATCAGCCACCCGCCTGAAAAGCCGGCCCCACGCAATCATCTCCCCTTCAAATGCTGGAGCGCCTTCTCCACCTCTTTTACCGCGCCGCAAAAAAAAGGCGACTGCTGCTGATACGATTCAATGGTCACATCCAGAATATCCTTTTCCCCGGAATGGGCTTTGCCTCCCGCCTGCTCAATTATATAGGCAACCGGGGCGCACTCGTACAGCAGACGCAATTTGCCGTCGGGAGCGCTTTTTGATCCGGGATAAACAAAAATCCCGCCTCCCTTTTTCAAAATCTGATTCACGTCCGGAACCATGCCTCCGGAATAGCGAAGCGAGTAACCGCCTTTAATCCAGTCTTTCAAAAGCTCCGCATACCACGATTCGGACACAGATGCTTTGAGATTTCCCGGCGCGAAGACCTTTCCCGTCACATTCATCCGGATTTTTTCATGAAACAGGACAAACGTGCGGGATGAGCGGTCATAAAGGAACTCATCCACGCCGTCGCCGGTTGTAATCAGGAACGTCAGTTTAGGGCCGTATACGGCCACCACTGCCGCAACCTGCTCCTTCCCCTTTCTCCCCAGAAGTTCGCCTCCGCGATACACTCCCACAATTGTTCCGACGGCTAAATTCGTATCAACAATGGAGGATCCATCCAGAGGATCAAAAACAACGGAAAAACCGGCCGTTTTGCTCTCCTTCTTCACCGCCTTCCGGGACACCGCCCCGTTTCTACTTTTGTTTTTTATAATCGGCTCTTTTAACTCTTCGGACCCCATCAGGAGGACAGCCTCATTTTTCCTCAAGTGATCAACAAAAAAATCGTTCGAGATCAGATCCATTTTAACCTGCCGGTCGCCGTAAATATTCTCCGATCCGGCATACCCCTCGCTCCGGCTGTCGAGCGCCCCGGAAATTTCCAGAAAAATGGCGGCAAGATCGGTCAAAACAGTCTGTAGACCGGTATCAATTCCCTTTTGACGAAGATAGGCCTGAAAGGTTATCATGCCAATATGCTACCAGAAAGGGTGGAAAGCCCCAAATTGGCACGC
>DATDOI010000091.1:0-10920 GCA_035293325.1 Candidatus Altimarinota bacterium | reverse complement strand
TGTAGTGGTATTCGGGGAAAGGCGCATCACGCCGGGCAGGAATGAAAATAATTCCATCCCCGCTTTTCACGCGAAGAACACGGGTGAGCTGCTGGAAGATTTCCGGTTCAAGCGTTTCCGTGAGATGAAAAACAGCGAATTTACTCGTGGGAAAAGATTCCTCCAGCAGATGACGCGCAAAAAAACGGTAGCTTCTGGCCATGATGATCAATTATAGAGCGGGAGTCATGTCGCTATGCGCCCTCCTGGGTTCCGTCAGCTCGAACATCCGTAGAAGAGACTTTTCGGCCCCTACTCGAATGGCCTCATCCACCTCAATAATATCGTGCGACGAGGGATTTTTGAGAGCCTTGAGAACCAGTGGAAGGGTGTTCATTTTCATATAGGGGCAAAGTCCGCACATCCCAAGGAACTCCTTCTCCGGGAGCTCGGCGCGCATACGGTCGGAAAGGCCGCATTCCGTGACGAGCATATAAGCCGGCGCTTGTGTCTCCTGCACGTACCGGATCATATCTCCGGTCCCGCCGACCATGTCAGATTTTTCGACCACTAATGGAGAGCACTCAGAATGAGCCAGCACTTTTACGCCGGGATAAAGCGCCCGAAACCTTGCAATGGTTCCCGGCTGGAAATCTTCATGCACAATACAGGTGCCGTGCCACGTTATGAGTTTTTTTGAGACCACTTTCTGAAGATTGGCCGCCATGAGTTTATCCGGCAGAAAGATGATTTCATCACCCGGAAACCCTTCAATGACTTTGACGGCATTCGCCGAAGTGCAGCATGCATCCGCTTCGGCCTTTACTTCGGCGGAAGTATTCACATAAACAACAACAGGAACACCCGGATGCCTGTCTTTCAGCGCACGTACATCTTTTGCAGTGATGGAGTCCGCCAGAGAGCACCCGGCCTCTGCTGCGGGCAAAATCACGGTTTTTGAAGGATTGAGGACCTTTGCCGTTTCGGCCATGAACCGGACACCGCAAAAAACAATGAGGTCTGCATCACTTTCCTGAGCTTTTTTGCTCAGCTGATAGGAATCACCGACCACATCCGCTACCCCATAGAGAATATCAGCAGTCTGGTATGAGTGGGCCAGAATGACGGCGTTCTTGCGGCGTTTCAATTCGTTAATCTCCAGCGTCAGGGGGGCAATCATTTTGCAATAGCCCTCATTGAAACCGACGTTCGCAAGCTTTTCGTAGAGCCGCTGAGCCTCATGCTCTATGTTCACGGTGGCATCCATGAAATTTTTTTAAAAGCCGTAAGGAAGCGCTCCGACTCTAGCACAAAAAGGAGGAGCTGAAAAAGTTTCATTTGAGAGTGAAAAAGGTTATACTGCGCGCGAATTTCTATATTTTATATTCCTATGGCAACTTTTCAGCCCGAAGAGGTCGTGCGAGGCGTCGCGCAGTATGCAAAATACGTAATTTATACCGTTCTGGGAATCTTTGGCCTTGTTATTCTCGTGAACATTCTGAGCTTTTTTACGGTCGTGGGCCCGGGTGAACGGGGAATCCTTCTGCAGTTCGGCACAATTCAGAAAATTTACGAGCCGGGTCTTCATTTTCAGCTTCCGATCGTTAATCAGGTCGTGCTGATGGATGTTCGCACCCAGAAAAGTCAGGTCGAGGTTGGAGCTGCTTCAAAAGATCTGCAGAGCATCAATGCGACCGTTGCGCTCAACTATCACATTGATCCGGGAAGTGTGGATAAGCTCTATCAGCAGATCGGCACCGAATACGACGAAAGGATCGTGAGTCCTGCCATTCAGGAGAGCGTAAAAGCCACGACGGCGCAATTTACCGCCGAAGAGCTCATCACCAAGCGCGCGGTTGTGAAAGAAGACATTAAAGTGAAACTTACGGAACGTCTTGCGGTGTACTACGTGATTGTTGATGATTTCTCGATCGTGGATTTTAACTTTTCGGAAGAGTTCGACAGGGCGATCGAAGCCAAGCAGACAGCCGAGCAGCAGGCCTTTAAAGCGCAAAACGATCTCAAGCGTATTCAGATCGAAGCGCAGCAGAGCATCGAAACCGCCAAGGCACAGGCTGAATCCATCCGAATCCAGGCTGAGGCGCTGAAGGAGAATACGAACCTTATCCAGCTGAAGTTCGTTGAACGCTGGAACGGAGTGTTGCCGTACTACATGATGGGTGACAGCATACCGCTGATCAGTATCCCGGGCATCTGATGCACGTTTTTGCCGACATTCTCCGGAGCAATAAGGAGAAGCTAAAAAAATACCTGGAGCAAAACGGCATTGAAGCCTACCGTCTCTATTATATGGACGACAGAAGGTGGCCGGTCGCCCTGGATGTTTATGGCAATGAGGCCGTCATCCATTATTTCGGGAGTATGTCTTCCGAAACCAGGCAGGATATGGAACGTTCCATCACGGAGGTTGTGCACGTGAAAAAAATTTTCTCCAAGGATCGGACAAAAGAGCGGGCGAATGCGGCCGATAATAAGGAGCACACGGGCCAGAGTGAGACGGTTGTTCATGAGTACGGTCACACATTCTTCGTAAACCTGAGCGATTATCTTGATACGGGTCTTTTTCTGGATCATCGGGAAACCAGAAAATGGATTGAGGGGCTGAGCAAAGGAAAAATTGTGCTCAATACATTCGCCTACACCGGTTCATTCAGTATCTATGCCGCAGCGGGCGGCGCGGCGAAAACGTACAGCGTTGACCTTTCGAAAACCTATTGCGACTGGATAAAGCGCAACATGGACCTGAACAATCTGCCGGCGGAACAAAACTGGATCTATAAGATGGATACCCTGGAATTTTTTAAATATGCAAAGCGGAAAGGAATGAGTTTTGACATAATTATCCTTGATCCGCCGACATTTTCGCGGAACAAGGGGAAAAATTTTTCAGTCCAGAAAGATCATCCGGAGCTGATCAATGCCGCGCTGGAAATACTGTCCGAAAAGGGGTTTATTCTCTTCTCCAATAATTGTCGGGACTTTGAAATGAGCCCGGAGAAGATCAATTCAAAAAACGTATCCGAAAAAAGAGATACGATTCCTCCCGACTTTATGACGGGGAAGCAATCTCCCCGCATTCACAGGACATACATTATCGGCCATTAGTTGGCGCAGCACTACATGTCAGCGGGCATTGGCGCGTCGAACCTTCTCCTCGCCGCAGTCACAATCTTCGCAGGGATGTTTTTCCAGATCTTTCTCGTACTCTTTGTAATAGGTCGCAAGTTCGGGGCGCTTTGAACGTATGACAAACCGGTCATGATGGGCGGGAGCGACAAATTTTCCCTGCGGTTTATGGCGGATCGGACACCACATTCGTTCCGTTTCCGCAGCAACTTTGCGTGCATACCCCATAACGCCGTTCACGTAGCTGCAATAATGACAGTTAATCCGGTCAAGAAGCTGAAGATCCTCCATTTTGCCGCGTTCAAACTGAACGTATTCCCGTCTTTTGACCTTCGTAAGTCCGTAGAGAGGGAAGCAGACGAACTGGTATATTGTGATGACGAGATCAAGAAAAATCACCGGTATCAGCACGGCATAGATGAATGGCGCGGAAATAAGGAGACGCAGAGCCCCCACGGGCCAACGCCCCTCGTCGAGCCTTGTACTGTGATGTTCGCTGATCATATTATGCTATACTGTTACCACATCCGCGATAGTAGTACAATGGTAGTATGCAGCCTTCCCAAGGCTGAGACGGGGGTTCGATTCCCCTCTATCGCTCCATCTTTGTACCTCTCGCATTCGTCCATGAACACCATTCTCAGTGAATCGTTGCTGATACTGGGTCTTATACTCTTGAACGGGTTCTTTGCTGCGGCTGAAATCGCCATCATCTCCCTTCGTCAGAGCAAAACAAAAGAACTGATTCAGAATGGAGTGAAGAGCGCCAGGGTGGTTTCCGATCTTCAGAAAAATCCGGAAACGTTTCTGGCGACGATCCAGGTGGGTATCACGCTCGTGAGCACGTTTGCTTCGGCGTTCGGCGGCGCAAGCCTGGTGGAAGAGATCGCACCGCTTATGAAAAAGGTACCGGTCGAACTCATCAGCACTCACTCGGAGGGAGCGGCCTTTGTTCTTGTCGTTATTCTTATTTCCTACTTTTCTCTGATTTTCGGGGAACTCGTTCCGAAATCCCTTGCCCTGCGTTTCGCCCAGAAAATAGCGCTGTTTGTATGTTATCCGATCAAGTTTTTTTCCGTCGTTTTCTTTGTGTTCGTGAAGTTCCTCACCTTTTCAAGCAACGTTGTTCTGGCTCCTTTCAAGGATAAAACGAATTTCAGCGAAGCGAAACTTTCAGAAGAAGAGATCCGCTATCTGATTGAGGAAAGCAGACAGGCGGGAACGATAGAAAAACGGGAGCATGAATTCATAGAGAATGTTTTCGATTTCGGCGACCTTGAGGTGGGAAAAATTATGCTTCCGCCGAATAAAATAACGGCGTTTGAAGTTTCCGAATCGCCCAAAAAGATCATTGCGCATTTGATGAAACGAAATTATTCGCGGGTGCCGGTGTATGAGGAACAATTTGATAACGTCGTTGGGGTTTTGTACAGCAAAGATATTATGGAAAAACTGGCGCGAGGCCGCAAAATAGAGATTCGCAAACTGATACGTCCTCCTCTTTTTGTTCCCACGACGCAGCGGCTTCACGATGTTTTGCAGAAATTTAAGCGGGAAAAAATGCACATGGCCATCGTGCTGGATGAGCACGGGGGTGTGGCGGGGCTTGTGACGCTGGAAGATATTCTGGAAGAGCTTGTGGGGGACATTACGGATGAAAGCGATGAAACGGTGAATGAAATAAGGGAACAGGACGACGGCTCCTATCTGGTGGACGCAAGCACGCCGGTTACCGATCTGAACCGTGTGATCGGGTCACAGATCCCGGAAACCGGACAGTACAATTCTCTCTCGGGATTTTTGCTGGTGCTCGCGAAAAGATTTCCGCGGAAGGGCGAAAAAATCAGGTACAAAAATTGGCTCTTTCAGGTGAAAGAGAAAACGACCAAGGGTATTAAGCTCGTCCAGGTGCGGAAGCTGAAGGGAAAGAAGAAATCTTAGAATCCGTAGGGGATTTCCCCGATTCCGCCGGTTGAATCCGTACTACCGCCTGAGGTGCCTGTATCCGGCGGTTCCGCCGGCTCCGTGACTTTGCCGTCTCCCAGAACGAAGGTTGATTCGGGAACAAGGGAGGCGGCAGTTTCCTGTGTCTCGCTTTCGCTTTCCTGAGAGTCTATTTTTCTGAAAAGTTTTTCGTAGTTCGTATTTTTCGCAAAGCTGGGGTACACCTCGCGGCCGGAGTGGCGTATGCCTTCCGGTTCAGGAAAAGGTTCGTCGGGAACATCCTTGAGCGCTTCCTCCATATACTGTTTCCATATCACCGCGGAGGTAAAGAGCCCCCATGAGTTATAGCGGACCTGTTTTCCGTCAGTGTTGCCGGTCCAGACACCTGTGGCAAGGCTTGGAGTATAACCGACGGTCAGAAGATTATTCGGATAGTTCGCACGGCCGACTTTTTTGTTTGAAGTACCGGTTTTGGCAGCAGCAGTACGGTTGTTGCCCAGCGTGAGGGCGGCCCGCCAGCTTCCGCCAGGCCGCGCATACACGTCCGATAGAATGTTATTCACGATGTACGCGGCCTGAGGGTCCAGAACCTGCTCACCCTTCGCCTCGTATTTTTCCAGAACGTTGCCGTTGCGATCCCTGACCTCCAGAATGGGAGTCGCGGGCATGCGCAGACCTCCGTTTGCGATCACAGAGAACCCGCCCGTCAGTTCCAGGAGTGAAATTTCACCGCTTCCGATCGCCAGCGCCGGCCCGAAATTGAACGTCCATCCCCGTTCATCCGCTTTCAGATTAAACTCATCTTTAAACTGGCGAAGGCTCACGACTCCAACCCTGTCCATAAACTCCAGAATTTTATCCTCACCCCCGGCAATATAAAAAGCCTTGATGGCAGGAATATTTCGGGACATCCCAAGCGCATTCCGAACCGTGATAGCCCCCTTATAGGTATTATCCGAATTGTGAGGCACATAATTGCCGGCAAACACGGTCTTATGGTCGCCAAGAATGGTTCCGGAACCTATGCCCCCATTTTGAATGGCAGCGGCATAAATGAGAGGTTTAAAAGAAGAACCGGGCTGTCGTAAACTTGTCGCAACATTCACCTGACCGTCAATATCCGCATTCCAGTAGTCAACGGATCCGACCATGGCAAGGACCTGTCCGGTTTTCGGATCGATTGAAACGAGCGCGGAGTTGTTGGCCCCATATCGCTGAAGGTTTATGGGAGCCTGCTGTGCAACGGCATCCTCTGCTATTGATTGCAGACGCGGATCAAGGGTGGTTATGACCTCCAGCCCACCGCTTTCAACCATCTCTTTGCCGTATTTCTGTTCCAGAAGTTCTTTTATGTAGAAAACAAAATGAGGCGCCTCTATTTTATGAACCGGATCAAGGAACGTCAGAGTGAATCCGTCATTCCACGCTTCAAGCATACGTTCCTGCGTGATGTAGCCATCTTCGACCATTCTTTCCAGTACCATATCTTTTCTCCCTTTCACGTATCGCGGATCAGACGGAGACTTGCAAACGATTGCCTGAGCTGCGGCTTCATGCGGAACATCGGTCTGTGTCTCCTGGGTAGCGGCACCAGCGTCTTGCGTTACGGCTGCATCCTCGACAGCTGGTTCAGAAACAGGTTCATCCGATAGCTCCAACGGTTCTTCGGCAATACCAACAGGAGAAAGTTGCTGGGTGCCGTCGGTCCCGACCGTTTCCATGTCGGCGTCTCCCTGGCAGTAGCCCATCAGCAATTTTTTATTCTGGCCGTATGGAGAATAGAAAGAGGGAGCTTTGGGGAGCGAAGCTATCACGGACGCTTCAACGAGGTTCAGATCCTTTGATGATTTTCCGAAGTACGTTTCTGAAGCGGCCTCAATCCCGAATGCATTCGAACCGTATGGGATTTTATTGAGGTACATCTCAAGGATTTCGTCCTTGCTGAACATCCATTCTATCTGGAGAGCCAGGAGCAGCTCTTTAATCTTCCGGTCGTAGGTACGTTCCGGTGAAAGGAAAATGTTCTTTGCAAGCTGCTGGGTGATGGTGGATGCTCCCTGACTGATCCGTTCATCTTCTATGTTCTTCAGCTGGGCGCGGACAATCCCGAACACATCAAAACCCATATGTTGAAAGAAATGTTTGTCTTCAATCGCGAGAGTCGCATATGCGGCCTCCTTCGAGATGTAATCGAGAGGCACATATTTGCGGTTTTCCTCATTAAAAATGCTGTACAGTATGTTTCCTTCCCGATCGTAAATCACCGTCGTTTCGGAGAAATTTATATCCTTCAGTTCCCTTACATCGGGGAGATCGCGCCCAAATATAACAAAGAGGAGCAGGAGTCCCACTGCGGAGATGCAGAGGAAAACGGAAAGTGCTATGAATAAAAATCTGACGACAATAAAAAGAGGCCGCCGCAGTGGGGCGGTGTATTTCCCGTAGCGCCGATTAAGGTATGTCCTGTATGAATGTTCGTGGCGGTCGAGACTTATTTTTTCGGAGAATTGAATCCGTGTCGGGCGCAGCGTCTCTTTTTTTTCTATTTTTTGAGACTTCCGCCCGCTTCCGCCCTTGGGCCCCTTTGGCTTCTGTCCTTTTTTTTTCTTTTTCTTTGCCATAGCTCTTATATAAGCAGATTTCTGGAAAACGGCAATGGAAATAAAGAGGATGGAAACAAAAAAAGCCCCCCGTTTAGCGGGGGACTTTAATTACCTGAGAGGTTTCGAAACTATCTTTTCTTCTTTTTCGAAGTCTTTTTCTTTGAAGACTTCTTCGCAGCTTTTTTCTTCGGAGCAGACTTTTTCTTTGCTGCTTTCTTCTTTGCCTTCGGCATAGAGAAGATGGTTAAAAAATATTTCTAATGTAAAGCGTTATGCTTTATGCTAATGATAGCAAAAATAATAAAAAATGCAAAAATAAAATCAACATTCAGTCGTGAGTGTGAAGAAAATTTTTTCAAATAATTTTTTCAAATGGAAAAAATACCGCGCGTGCAAAATATAGAAATCTTTACGGACGGCAGCTGCAAGGGAAATCCCGGGCCCGGAGGTTGGGCGGCAATATTGATCGAAAAAAAATCTCAGACTGTTTTTAAAATTTTGAAGGGACACGAAAGTGACACGACAAATAACCGAATGGAGATGATCGGAGTGATCGAAGCGTTGCGTTTCATACATGAGAACCATCTTCAGCAGTCGGAGATCACACTCTATTCAGATTCAAATCTTGTCATTCAAACACTCAATCAGGGATGGAAAAGAAAAGCGAATCTGGATCTCTGGGAAGAACTTGATGAACTCAATGAAGAACTGAACGTGACGTTCACATGGATTCGCGGACATGCAAAAAACAAATGGAACGAACAGTGCGACAGACTGGCTGTGGCTGAGGCCGCCAAGGCGAAGAGAAAACTATTCTAGAATTTTTTTGACGAGGTGCACGGTGTCGTGCGGCATGTCTGCGATATGAACACCCGCATTCTTTAGCGCACCGGTTTTTGCTGAAAACGTTCCCGACTTTCCGGAAATGATAGCTCCCGCGTGCCCCATGGTTTTTCCTTCAGGCGCTGTTTTTCCCGCAATATATGCAACCACCGGTTTACGGATATTTTTCCTGATAAAAGCGGCCGCCCTTTCTTCGGCGTCACCGCCGATCTCCCCGATGAGGATGATTACCCGCGTCTCATCATCTTTTTCCATGAGAGCGAGAGCATCAGTGAAGCGAACTCCGTTGACCATATCTCCCCCTATGCCCAGAACCGTGCTCTGACCGATCCCTGCATCGCTCAGTTGCTGGACGATTTCATAGGTAAGCGTTCCCGAGCGTGAAATAACGCCGACATGTCCTTTTTTGAAAATATCTCCGGGCATGATACCTATTTTGCATTCCTTCGGTGTGATAATACCCGGGCAGTTCGGACCGATGACGCGCAAATTTTTCGCCCCCCCCGCCTCTATAATAAGGAGCGTGTCGGAAACGGGAATATGTTCCGTGATTATGACAATATGAAGTCCAGCATTTATAGCTTCAAGCGATGCTTCTCTGGCGTGTTCAGCGGGTACAAAAATGATGGAATAATCCGCAGCATGTTCCTTCAGTGCCTCGTCCACGGAGTTATAGACCGGAATTTTTTGCGCGCCGAAGTTCAGAACCTCTCCACCCTTTCCCGGAGTGACGCCGGCAACAATCTGCGTCCCATATTCCGCCATCTTCTGCGCGTGAAATGATCCGTGATGGCCGGTAATGCCCTGAACAATGACCCGCGTATTTTTATCAATGAGAATCGCCATAAAAAACAATAAAACTAGGAAGATAACTTTGCCGCATGCCGCGCCCCGTCCTCAAACGTGTGAAAAACTTTGAACCCTTCAGCCTCCAGCATTTTTTTTGCCTTTTCCTGATTCGTTCCCACCATGCGGAGCGTGACGGGAACGGAAAGCTTCGCGCGCTTTCGATAATCGAGAATCCCCTCGGCAATTTCATCGCAGTGCGTGATGCCGCCGAAAATATCTATAAAGATGGTTTTGACGCCCTTTTTTTTCAGAACAATATCCAGCGCTTTTTCCATCATTTCGGTGGAAGCGCCTCCGCCGACATCGCAGAAATTTGCCGGTTTTCCGCCATAGCGGGAAACCGCATCGAGCGTCGCCATCACCAGCCCCGCTCCGTTCCCGATAATCGCGATATCGCCCTCCAGTTCAACGTATGAAAGTCCGAAAGCAATCGCTTCGCGTTCCAGCGGCGACAATTGCAAAAGTTTCCGCTCCTTTTGTTCCGGATGCAGAAAAAGCGCGCTGTCATCAATGATTATCTTTGAATCCATGGCCATGATCGTGCCTGCTTTTGTGAGCGCGAGCGGATTGATTTCTGCCAGCACCCCATGCTCATTTTTGAAGAGAAAGGCCAATTTTTCACACGTTTCGAGCAGTCCGCTTACAGTCGAACCATCTACTCCATAATGTACAAGAGCGGCAGATACTTTTTTTTCGTCAAAATCGTCAACGCTGTCGAACATCACTTCCACAACGCTGCCGGGATCTTTTTTCGCGGCCTCCTCAATGTCCACCCCTCCACTTGAGGAGAAAAGAATAACCGGACGGCGCTCATGCCGGTCAATCGCAATACTGAGATAGAATTCCCGGGCGATCTGAATCCGCTCTTCCACAAGAATTTCCTGGATTTTCTCACCGTCCAGTTCCATTCCGCTCATTTTTTCCAACGACTCAAAAAGATTTTCGGCCCCGGTAAATACCACCCCGCCCCGTTTTCCTCTTTTCCCGCTGAGGAGTTGCGCTTTCAGCACAAAATCACGCACATCGGGGAAAACGGAGATGCACGCATCACATTTTGCCGCCAGGAACTTTCCCTGCAGATCATCACTCTTAAAAAGCATCCCGCGCGGAACAGGTATGCCGTATTTCTGAAAAAGGTCTCTCCCCTCATACTCCTTGAGAAACATCGAGAGAGTTTACGGATACATCTAGGCCAGCTCTTCCAGTCTTTTGCGTAAATTTTCTTCGCTCTGGAATCCGACAAGTTTCTCCACCATTTCTCCGTTCTTGAAAAAGATGGTGGTGGGGATGCTCTGGATTCCATATTTCTCGCTGAATACAAGATTGTCGTCCACGTTCAGTTTGCCGATCGCTACCTTGCCTTTATAGGCTTCAGCAAGTTTTTCCACCGTTGGAGCCATCATCTTGCACGGACCGCACCAGGGAGCGAAAAAATCTACCATGACCAGGCCTTTTGCCTGCAACACGTCCTTTTCAAAATTTGCGTCTGTGAATGTTACTTCGCTCATGGTCAGGATGAATTAATAAATAAAGCCGTATTCCATTATACGGCGGG
>DATDOI010000090.1:0-3512 GCA_035293325.1 Candidatus Altimarinota bacterium | reverse complement strand
ATATGTGAACAAATACTATGAAACAGAGACTAAAAGTTGTAAATCCAGAGAATTAATGCTAAAAAAGGGTGTCAGAAATGGCACCTTTTTTTGAAAAGAAAATCACTTGCGCCAGTAGCTCAGCTGGATAGAGCACCGGTCTTCGGAACCGGTTGTCGTGGGTTCGACTCCCTCCTGGCGCACCAGAAAAGCATGAAAACGACCATCACAACTCCCCGCCTTATCCTCCGCCCCTATCGGACAGCGGATTTTAAGGCTGTTCACGAATACTCCTCCGACAGAGAAACCCTGCAGTTCATGACATGGGGTCCGAACAGTGAAAAAGAAACAAAAAAATATATTGCAGAAGCCATAAAAAAAATGGCCACCGCATCAAAAAAACAAAAAGATCAGAAGCCCGATCTTCATTTCGCCGTGACTCTGAAATCGGATAAAAAACTCATCGGAGGGTGCCGTATATCAATCCGGGGAGGAGAATCAGACCGGAAAGCGGACATCGGGTGCGTGTTGCATAAGGATTACTGGCATGCGGGCTATGCCACGGAAATATGCGAAGCGCTACTCAAGCATGGATTCAAAAATCTCAAACTCCATCGCATTCTGGGTATGTTCCGCCCGGAGCACACCGGTTCGCACAAACTTTGCGCCAAGTTGAGCATGCGGCTGGAGGGTACGCTCAGAAAAAACACCTTCTATAAAGGAAAGTGGCACGACACGCTGCAATTTGCTATCCTTGAAGAGGAGTATTTCAAACGTCAAAAAAAATAACACCGTCCTATGTCCGGAGAATACATTCAGTCCGAATCTATCGGCGACTACTGGGAAAAGCTGAAAGCTATTTATGAATCGCGTTCAACGCAGTGGACAGAGCTGACGAAAGAACAGTACGACGGAATTGAACGGAGCGAACGTCAGGACAGCGACAACCACCTGAACGAGGAACGTCTCGGGAAAGACAGTTCAGTAATAGATGTGTGCCGCTACAAATACCTGCCGGATCGCCAGGTGGCTTATGCCATAACGCTCAAACATAAAGACGGGCAGACGGAAGAACACTATTTCCAGCTGAATCTGAAAGAGGAAATCGACTGAAGAGTTCAGGCGACGAGGATTTGACGAAGCTGACGGAGAGGAATGGAATTCTATACACTCTTCTCTGCGTACTCCCACATTTTGCCGAACGATCGTATGGAACGATGCGTTCGAAGCCCGTTCATGAGCATGCTGAAAGCCCTGAGGCCTTCGTCATAGGTTCTGTCTTCCGTTGCGCGATCACAGACGGCAGCTACGAGCATATCCAGAACTTCACTCCAGGTGGCGTCATACCGGCGGGCATCCAGCCCAAGTTCGCGTCGAAGAGTTTTCACACTGCCTGAAGATATGCGGCGCGCGAACTCGTCGCGGTTCGATTCAACATAAGCGTAGAGAGCGCCATGGGAAATCCCCACCAGATCAACGATCTCCTGAAAGACAGGATCGTATTCGCCCGACTCAATCCTAAAAACGCGACGCAACGCCAGCGGCCCCTTTGCCATGAAAAGATCCATGAAAAAAGGGAGGTACTTTAATATACATTGCCGTAAAACACCCTGCTGAAGGAGGTAATCAAAGACGGACTTCCATTCCTGCTCGGACGAGAGGTTCAGATAGTTCCGGAGGGCCTCAGGTCCAAGCTCCACAAAAGCCTGACTTAAAAGGAATTTCTTCTTTTCCAGCGCCGCTTTAAGGGCCTCCAGAGCCCTCTTTGAATTGTCGTCAGGAGCGGTTATCATCGAAAAAAGTGCGAAAAACAAAGGTAATCCTTATACAATAAAATCAACAGATTGTCAATACTTCCGGTCACTTCCATGGAGCGCGAAGCCCCTGCTTCCGATACAATGAAAACCCATGCAATACGATGAAATACACCTCAAAAAGGGCCAAGTAATAGAGATAACCGGTGACATGATCATCGGCGACGTCGCGGCGGCATTTCCCGAAACCCTTCCGGTATTCCAGAAAATCGGCATCCACTGCGTCGGCTGCTATGCCTCCACGTTTGAAAGCATAGAGGAAGGAGTGGTTCGCCACGGTCTCGATCCAAAAAAAATCTGCCAGATGCTCAATAAGGCGATCCAAAAAAAACATGTTCGCTGAAATCCTCCTCACCCAAAAAGTCGGAAAAAGTGGAGACACCCTGACCTATAAGGTTCCTGATGATCTGGATCTGAGGCGGGGCCTGATTGTAGAGGTGCCTCTGCGACAACGGCAAGTGAAAGGTGTGGTTTTTAGCCTGCACGACAAAACACCCCTGTACGCAACCAGACCGGTGAGCCGGATTGTGGAGAACGCACCCCATCTGGAACAGTGGCAGTTGCAGTTGATGGAATGGATAGCCGATTACTATTTCTGCCCGGCCTCACGCGCGCTGAAACTTTTTCTGCCCGTGCCTTTCGTGAAAAAGAAAAAAATCACTGAATGGATGCCGGAAGTTCAATCCCCTTATGAACTGAAAAAAAGGCATGACCTGACAGAGGAGCAGAAAGATGTACTGCACCAGATAGAGAAAAGCAGCAAAGCCGTTGCTTTACTGTATGGAATTACGGGATCGGGCAAAACGGAGATCTACATGCATCTTGCGGACAGGCATATCCATGACGGGAAGCAGGTGCTGATGCTTATTCCGGAAATTTCGCTTACGCCCCAGACGGTCGAGAGGTTTCAGGACCATTTTGACCACAGGGTCGCGGTGATCCACAGCCAGCAGACCCAGAAAGAAAAGGAGAAAGCCTGGCAGGCCATACATAAAGGCGAGGCAAAGGTAGTGATCGGATCCCGTTCAGCGATCTTTGCGCCATTTAAAAATCTGGGAACGATAATTCTGGACGAGGAGCACGATACCTCCTACAAACAGGATCAGTCGCCGCGCTACAATGCGCTTGATGTGGCTCAAAAAATCGCGGAAATACTGAACATAAAAGTGCTCATCGGGAGCGCCACGCCGTCACTCCAGAGTTACTATCGGGCCCTGGAAGGCGAATACGACCTCTGCACTCTTACGGAGCGTCCGGGAAAAGTGAAACGGAGCCTCCCGAAAGCAAAAATTGTGGATTTAAGGGAAGAGATCAAAAAAAAGAATTTCAGCATCTTCAGCGAAGATCTGCAGAAAAAAATTGAGGAGGTCCTGAAGAAAAAAGAGCAGGTCATTCTGTTTTTAAACCGGCGGGGAGCTGCTTCTGCGGTGATCTGCCGGATGTGCGGCTATGTGGCGAAATGCGACCGCTGCGAAGTTCCGATGACCTATCACAAAAAACTGACGCTCGAAGAAGGCATTTATGCGGCGGAACGTCTGGTGTGCCACCACTGCGGAAAAATCGAAAAAGTGCCGACGCTGTGTCCCGTATGCAAAAGTCCCGCCATACGGTATATCGGTCTGGGTACCCAGCGGGTGGAGGAAGATCTGCAAAAACTTTTTCCGACGGCGAGAGTTCTCCGCGCGGACAGGGACACCACGCAAAAAAGAGGACAGTTCA
>DATDOI010000089.1:0-2226 GCA_035293325.1 Candidatus Altimarinota bacterium | reverse complement strand
GAACTCCTTCGATTCGAGGAGGCCAAACAGGAGCATGAAGCGGCTCAGCAGATCCATATGCCACTCGTTCAGTCCTTTGAAGGTCGTGGTCCAATCGATGAACTTTTTCCCAAGAAACTTTTATGGGGCATCGCCTTCGCCAAAGCGCCTTTAAGGGAGGAAACATCCCAGGCCCTTTTTCAATCGGTGTTTGCCCCTCTCACCCTCAACATGTCGCCGGTTCTCCTCGGGCTTTTTGCGGCCGGTGTGATCGTGATTCGTCTGACGGTTTCCCGAAAAATTACCGCAAGCGGCTGCGCACTTTGCGGCCGGCCGATCTGCTTTCATTGCCAGCGGAGGGTTTTGGACCTGAAGACATGTGATACCTGTTGGGGCGGTTCCAAAAACGTCAAAAGAAAAAAGGACTTGCGGCCGCTCAAGATGCGACAACGCCGGATACACCAATGGGCTCAATGGATCTCGGTCGCTTTTCCGGGTTCCGGTCATCTCTATCTTGGGCGGGGAGTGAGGGGATTTATTTTTTCAGGTTTTTTTATCGGCATCCTCTTCACCCTGCTTTTTAGAAACCGGTTTTTCCAGAGTCCAGGAGAGCCGGCCGGAATTTTGGGGTTCGTCGGCATGACAGGGATCATCACGGGACTGGTGGTTTTATATATCCAGGTCTTCCGTGACTTGGTCAAGGCTTCTCATGAGAAGCCTTAAAAAGAGGGGCGGTTCATGGCGTTAGAAGGCTCTCTCAAAGATTTTGGACTGGCCGATATCTTTCAGCTGATCTACGTCCAGAAAAAAACCGGAAGCCTGACGATGAAAAACGCTTCCACGGAAGCACGGGTTCTGTTCGAAAACGGTCTGGTGGTATCTGCGGACACGGCCCAACTGGAAGGGCTGAATAAAATCGGAGAAGTGCTGCTTCGCTCCGGGAAAATCTCTGAGGATCAACTTAAAGAGGCCCTTTTAACTCAACGTCGAACAAAGGAAAAAATAGGGATTATTCTTGTCGAAATGGGCGCCATCGCGAAGGATGATCTGATCAAGGCTCTGGGTCTCCATGTCAAGGAAGCCGTCTTCAGTTTATTTCAGTGGAAGGAAGGCCGTTATAGTTTTGAACCCGCGGATATCTCCTACCAACGGGATTACTGGCTTCCCATCAATACCGAGTTTTTAATCATGGAAGGGGTCCGAAGGATCGATGAATGGCCCTATATCGAGAAAAAAATTCCAAGCCTATGCCTGATCTTTGAAAAAGTAAAGGGAAATGAGGATAAGGTAAAAATTGCCAAGTCCGAAGAAGACTCTCTGGACGAAATGTTCGGGGACCCCAAAAAAGAGGATGGAATCCATATATCACAGGAAGAAATGACGGTATTTAATCTGGTCAACGGTCAACAGGACGTCCGTCATTTGATTGAAACCAGCAATCTTGGCGAGTTTGAAACTTGTAAAGCCTTGAGCAATCTACTGACGGCTGAATTGATTGCACAATCAGCCATAAGCGAAACAGAGGGAGTTCATTCCCAGCCTCCTGTTAAAGCTCATTTCCGATGGCCTATCCTTACTCTAAGGCATTTTATTAGTGCAGCGTTCATCATAAGCTGCATTAGTTTGTTCGGATTCGCTTCCAACCGATTTATTGCGACAGCTCGGCAGGCAGGAGAGATGGCGGAAATTTACCACAATCTAAAAACATCGAACCTAATTAATCAAGTAAGCTACACGCTCATTAGTGTTTATTATAGAAATAAAACATTGCCTGACTCGCTAAAATCAATGAATCAGAATGGATCCGTTCCGTCCGGCTTAGAAACCGCTCTGAAGGACGGGGAGGTCCTGTATGAACCTGACGACAATGGCGGCCTCTTTAGATTGAGCATTCAGAATCAAGAGAATTAATAGTTTACATAATATTCATTATCAGACATTATTTTACTCTTTGAGGTTAAAAAATGAACCAGGGCGATTTTGAGACATTCGGTCAATGGTTATCAAACCGGATGGAAACCGTTCATTTAACCCATGCACAAGCCGCTGTTTCATTGGGTTACTCCGAAGCCGCATCTGTTAAACGGTTATGTGATAATCAATCGCGTCTTCTCATGAAGGACTGGCCTACCGCCGCAAAAATCTTGCAGCTGCGGTTCGATGAATTGTTAATCGTGCTGGAATATTTTCATCCTGATTGGGTCATCGAATACGATGCGTTTATTTCAAGCTGCCTGCGCTATCTGT
>DATDOI010000088.1:0-2553 GCA_035293325.1 Candidatus Altimarinota bacterium | reverse complement strand
GTCCGGACTTTTTCATGAACTCCGCGCAGTTTATCCTGAATTCAGGTGGCTTTCGATGGGTATGAGTCATGATTATCGGATCGCCCTTGAAGAAGGTGCGACGGAAATCCGAATCGGGGGACTTTTTTTTGCTGATTGATTGCCACGTTCGGCACTTGTGGCTATACTCCTGTTTAGATATTTACTGTTCAAATTTTCTTTATGTCGCGACTTAAGAGCCTTTTATTCCTGAGTTTCTTTTTGTGTGGGGTTTTGCCGGGAGTGGCTTCGGCTCAGACCTTTACGATTCTTCCGGCGACGGAGCTGGAAGGTGAAGACTGTGCGACGGTTTTGAATCAGTACGAGGTGGACGGGAAGATTCCAACCGTGGCACAAACAACTAATAATTCATCAGAAGCTGCATCACAGAACTATTACAGTGGCATTGACCCAGCGGCTGATGTTGATTGTGGTTCTTCTGATCCTGTAAATCCCGAAGGTTGTGCCGAATATAAGCAGAAACAGGAATCCGCCAAAAAAGCGAAAGACGATGCGGAGAAAAATGCCGAAGCCAATAAGGATAACAAAAGTCCAGATGCTAAGGCTCGAGATGATTTACTCGGCTGCGCCATAAAAACCGGTCGCGTTTCGCTCCAGATGCTCCCTTACTTCATCACCTATATTGGTAACTTTTTGCTGGCGATGGTGGGTATCATTTGCGTTCTCTTCATTGTGATTGGTGGGTACCAGTATATCTACGGCGGCCTTATTGATCAGAAGGAAAAGGGCAAAAAGACCATCATCCATGCCCTCATGGGCATGAGTGTTGCCCTGCTTGCATGGGTAATTGTCAGCGTTATCATATCTGCCATAACGAGTTAGCATGGCTTCCCGGAAGAAAAGTACGGTAACAAAAAAAAGTTTTTTAGGAGGTTTTTTTTCGCGCGTCACCGGTTTCAGGCAAAAAATGGCGGCCATGAAGAACCGGAAGAAGGCATCGTTTGATATGGCACTTGTCCCGAAAGTGATGAATGAGGGAAAGGTTGCGGTTGATCTTACCCCCATGAGTGTTGCAAAGTCAGCTGCCATGGTCGTTTTTACGCTCGTGCTTTTTTATTTTTTGTACGATATAAGAGGTGTCCTGCTCGTACTTTTTGTCTCATTCCTGCTTGCGGCCGCTTTTGATCCGATAATTGATCGGTTTTCACATATGGGTGTCCCTCGTGCGCTGAGTATTCTTCTGGTCTATTTGCTCGTCTTTGTTTTGAGCGGGATGTTTGTTACGAACGTCGTTACGCTTGTTGCGGAACAGGTTGTGGATATGGCCCAGGGAGTCGGTCAGTTTATTACCAGCTGGGGTCCCGATTCTTTTCAGGGTTTGCCCTTTGCGAAGGAATTACAACCGTATATTGATCAGATGTTTACCACGATTGACGTTCAATCGGCTGCCTCACAGCTTCAGAGCGCTTTGCAGATTCTTTCAGCGCAGCTTCTGTCCATTTCGCTGGGACTTTTCAATGTCATCATTGTATTGATCCTTACTTTCTTCATGACGATCGAGGAAAAATCGATCGAGGATTTTTTTCGTTCTTTGTTCCCGTCAAAATACGGAGAGTACATTTCCACCCGCATGAGCGCCGTAAAAGATCAGATAGGCCTTTGGCTCCGGGGTCAGGTTCTTGTTTCCATTGCTGCAACAATACTCAGCTACGTCGGGCTTGTGCTTATGGGAGTTGATTATGCCCTGACTCTTTCGCTTATTTCCGGTATAGCGATGCTTATTCCGGTTTTTGGAAGGTTTTTTGCATGGATCGTGACGTTGCCGATCGTTTTGAACCAGTCCCCCTCCCTGGCCCTCTGGGTGAGCGTTTATTATTTTATTCTGGTGCAGATCGAAAATAATATCCTCGTGCCTTATATAATGAACAAGGCGGTGGGCTTGAGCCCGATCATCATTATTTTTGCCATGATGGTCGGACAACAGTACCTCGGCATACCGGGACTGGTTCTCTCCATTCCGGTTGCGACGACCGTTTCCATTTTTGTCCGCGACTACACAAGTCTGGAAAAATAGCCGCTATGAGTTCAGTACTTCGAGGGTTTGTTTGGCTGTCTTTTTCCAGCTGAAAAGTTTGATGCGTTCTGCCATTTTTCGCCGGAGTGCCGAGCGCACATCATGTTGAAGAATTTTTTCCAGCGCACCGGCAATTGCCGTCGAATTTTCAGGGTTCACCAGGAGAGCTGCGTCACCCACAACTTCGGGCATGGAGCTTCTGTCCGATGTAATTATCGGGGTTCCGCACTTGAGCGCCTCAAGAAGCGGCAGACCGAACCCTTCAAAAAGCGATGGGTACACGAACGCCTCCGCCATCTCATACAACAGGGGTTTATCTTTATCATCAATAAAGCCGGGTAGGATGATATTTTCGTCCTTATCAATCCTGAAATTGGAAAAAACGCTCGTATTTGTTTTTCCCGCGAGCACCAATTTTATACCTGCCCGGGGGTGTTTTTTTGCGAACAGTTTATAACCTTCCACAAGTCGCGAGATGTTTTTTCTCGGCTCGAGGGTTG
>DATDOI010000087.1:0-5262 GCA_035293325.1 Candidatus Altimarinota bacterium | reverse complement strand
CTCTGAGACGGACAGTCTCGCAAAAAAATTAAAACCCATCACCTGCTTCGACCCGATTCAGGATGCGGTGCGACAAAATTGGACCGACCCGAATATCGAGATGGCCATTTACCATTTTATGGAGGATCTTATCTATTCGGGATTCAAGGTTGAACGTATTGGAGAGAGACGCATATTTGAGGTTTACAGCCCACACTGCCCGGTTGCTGCAAGCCCGGAAGAGTTTGTTGAGCAGTTTGCCGATCTGCGCGGGAGGGATTTCATCGATCCGGAAACGAACGAAAAACGCGACCGGATTTTTAATAATCAGATGCGGGATGATGACTTCATCGGGGATAAAGTTGCGCTTCCTCAGGCTTACCCCCTGACATTCGTAGCCGGGAAAATTACGAAACCGATTGAAAGTTCGGAATTCGACTTTTCTACGGATGTTACGTCGACGCCCCTGCCCATCACGCCAACCACGGAAGCCAAATAAAAATTTTCATCAAGCCCCGCCGGCAACCTCCTGCGCTTCAGCAATGCTGAGCTTTCTTTCCTGAAAAGCCTTATTGATGATCGCTCCCGCAGTGCCGATTTTTTTGAGCAGTATAATATGCTTCATCTCGGCAATTCCGCCGGAAGCATAAATTTTTAAACTTTTCCCCGTTGTGAGATACAGACGGTCCAGTTCGTCGTAGTTGGGATGAATGAGCGTCCCTTCGCTCTGAAGATCTTTATACATGACGTACCTCACTCCGAGCGGGACGAGCTTCTCCGCATAATCCACGACGTCCGTAAAGTCATCCGCGTTTTTTTTTACGTGATGGTTTTCGATCAGTTCGCTTCTTCTGGAATAGAGCTGCACCAGTATTTTTTCCGGTCCGATTTTTTCCATGATCTCCTTCGCAAACGGAAGAGGCGGAGAGCGAAGAACGACCTGATACACGCCCAGATCAAGCGCCTGCTGTATTTCTTCAGCGGTCGAAAATCCTGCTTCCAGAATAACCGGAATTCCAACGGCGTCGAGAATTTTTTTTACAACGTCTCTCTGGACAAACTTTTTTTCGTTCTTTCCGTTGATGTCGGCAACATACAGTTTTTTTGCGCCCTGGCGTTCGTACAAGCGAGCCGTTTCCAGCGGACTTTTATTATATGTTTCCCTTTGCTCAAGATTTCCCTTGTAGAGGGCGACATTTTCTCCATCAAGAATGGCAATCGCGGGGATGATTTCCATTGCTACGAAGAAAAAAAGAAGTGCATCACGTCACCGTCTTTTACAACGTAATCTTTTCCCTCCGTCCGTACAAGACCTTTTTCCTTTGCAGAGGCTTCATTCCCCTGATCTACAAGGTCTTTCCAGAAGACAACTTCGGCCCGAATGAACCCTTTTTCAAAATCAGTGTGGATGACTCCGGCTGCCTTTGGCGCGGTGTCTCCCCGATGAATGGTCCACGCGCGAACCTCTTTCACTCCGGCGGTAAAATAGGTTATGAGTCCCAGCGTTTCATACGCCGCGCGGATGACGGCATTGAGTCCCGTCTCCTGTAGTCCAAGATCTTTCAGGAACATCTCCGCTTCCTCGTCGGTGAGTGAACCAAGCTCCTCCTCGATTTTTGCCGAAATGGGGATGGCTTTCGACTGATCCGGAATGTTCAGCTTTTTTTTAAGTGCAGGGATGTCGATTTTTCCGATTTCGCTTTCGTGTACGTTGGCAATGTAGAGGAGCGGCTTCGCCGTCAGGAAATGAAGATCTCTCAGGTTCTCTCTTTCTTCCTCAGTCCACCGGACGTCAATGACCTTTTTCCCTTCCGAGAGAATCTGCTCCACCTTTGCCACCAGATCGGCATACTCTTTCTTTTTCTGATCCCCGGATTTAGCCTCGCTTTGCGCTTTTGCAAGACGTTTCTGGACGGTCTGCAGGTCGGCCATGATCAGCTCGGTCTCGATGATTTCAACGTCGCGTCTCGGGTCAACGGAGTCGTGAACATGCGTGACGTTGGAATCCTCAAAAACACGGACCACTTGGGCTATTGCATCACATTCGCGGATATGCGCCAGGAACTGATTCCCCAGGCCTTCACCTTCACTCGCCCCTTTTACCAGTCCGGCAATATCAACAAATTCCACCACCGCGGGAATAACTTTGTCAGTTTTTACGACATCTTTCAGCTTCCAGAGACGTTCATCCGGCACCTCCACCACACCGATATTCGGATCAATCGTGCAGAAAGGAAAATTTTCCGCTCTCGCACCCTTTGAACGGGTAACGGCGTTGAAGAGCGTTGATTTGCCGACATTGGGAAGACCCACAATACCTATTTTCATGACGTGTTCCTTACAGAATTCATGCGAGTGCAGAGCTTAACGGCTCCGGAAAAAAGATGCAAACCGTTTGTACTCTTTTACCGTAAGCTGGCCGGGCGCGCTTTTCTTTCCTCCATCGAGGGCGGCGTACACAATGTGAGAGCCGAAAATCGGCGCGAGCAGCCTGCTTGGTATCCCGAGCGCGCCCATGGCGTGCGCAACAAGTGCAGGGCTCTTTTTGCTGCGGTGTTCCACCAATAGCTCCGCAATAGTGATGTTGTCCTCGCGTTTGCCGGCAAACGTAACAATTTTCACGATATCCGCGCCCAGTTTTGCCCCTTTTCCAACAATCCTTCTCAATTCCCTCACATCGGGCGTTTTCAGAAAATCGTGAAAAGAGACGATCAGTTTTGCCGGTCTTCTCATATTTTCCCGCAGCCCGGCGATGAGCCTTACGTCCGTATCAACACCGATGTCGATATAATCGAATCCCGCATCTGCGCATTTTTTGAGCAGGTCGACCCTGTCTTTTTCTGTCCCCTTCCATTCCCCCTTTTCGCGAACAGGTTTATTGACCGCCAGAAGTTTTTTTCCGGTAAGTGCGCGGACGGTCGCCGGATTTTTTTGTAGAGCAGCGGGAAGACTGTCCATCCAGATTTCCAGGATGTCCGCATCACGCGCCGCTCTCCGCACCAGTGTGCGAAGCTGTCGCATATTCCGCGCGCGAATCGGGACGCAAAGAAATGACATTATATGGTCGGTTCAACGTTGAGGAATTCACTCTCGGGAACATCTCTTATTACGAGCGTCACTTTCACTTTCTGGTCCGGCGTGACGGTCGTGATGCCTTCAGGGAGCGCAAGTCCGGCATCCGTGGATCCGTCCCTGTTCAGCACGCTCATTTCCAATGGAACCGTTTTTACATCAACAATATTCTCAAGGTCCGACTCTTTTCCCTGAATCCAGATGGTAGCGGGATATGCGGTCAGGCTCTTTTGCCATGCCTCGTTGTCTTCCTGCCGTAAAAAGACGGGGATAACCGGAACTTCCTTTTTTTCAAGCGCGCTCACAATCGTCGCGGTTACAAGCATCTGCTCCGGATTGATCTCCACAATATTGCGACTGACGTTCGCTTCAGCAGAAAGCCGGAGCGTAACCGTCTGGCTCACATTGTCACGCTGAGTTCCGTCCAGGACCAGTTCCGCTTCAATGGATGTAATCCGATCCAGGACCTCCTGCGCTCCACTTACTCTGGCCTTTGGAAATTCCGCCTTTGTTTCCTCCACAACCGAATCTGCAGCAGGCAGCCCCTTCACCTTCACCACCACATCAACCTCTTTTTCCGCCACCGGTGCCAGTTTTAGCTTCAACTCAGCCGGTTCAGTTTTGAGGACCCGTGCTTTTACATTTTTTGATTTCGCAATAATGCGAACCGTATGTTCTCCAGGCCCTATGTCTTTCAGATCCACATAAACGTCAAAATCGTTTGCGGTCATGCTCGCAACTGAATCTCTTTCCACACCGACATACAGTTTTACCTCCGGTAAATCGGCGCTCAGATTCAGATTCTTCTCCAGGTTGAGCGACTTAACTTTCACCGCTTCGGGTAACGCATACACGGAATTTTCAATCGTGATGACGATGAACCACAGAATCACCGCCGCCAGGAGCGCCAGAATTCTCAAATACGTTTTATTCGTCCGGGTTGGGTTCATACCTTACGGTCTTTTATTCTTTCTGTTGATTGCATGTGACGGTTTCAGCTCCTTTCCGTTTCTTCGCGCAGGCTGGAGCGCTCTCAGAAGGAGCGACTGAAGTTCACCGGCCGTTATATGACGTTCCATTTTCCCTTCGCGGGCAAAGGAGATCGTGCCGCGCTCCTCCGATACGACAACAATACTCGCGTCCGTATTTTCGGAGAGTCCCAGAGCAGCTTTATGCCTTGTACCAAGCCCGGAGTGATTTGTTTCGAATGAATGCGGAAGAATGCACGAAGCGGCAATAATTTTATTTTCCTCAATAATGACCGCTCCATCATGAAGCGGTGACTTCACGTTAAAAATACTCTGCAGTAGTTCGCGGGATACCGCCGCATCCAGCATGACCCCGGTATCCACAAACTCCTTTAAAGGGACAGTCCCCTGCACGACGATGAGGGCGCCGGTTTTTTCTTTTGCCAGTATTTCGCAGGCATCCACAATGTTCAATATCATCCGATCTATCTGTCGTGCACGCTGATTCAGAAAAATTTTTGTATTTCCAATCCGTTCAAGCCCCATGCGAAGCTCCCTCTGGAAAATAATCGGTATTGCAATAAGGAAAACGGTCAAAAATTTATCCAGGAGCCACCCCAGCGCAACAAGCTGGAGTGCTTTGCTCAAAATGAAAAGAATCGCCAAAACCCCTATGCCGATGAGCATGTGCAGGGCTCTGCTTCCCTGCAACAGTGAAAAAATGAAGTAAAAAATGATCGCGACCAGAACGATATCCAGAAAAATCTGGGGCAGCGAAAAATTCAGGAGCGCCAGATTATCCCAGAACGTCTGTGCCTGTCTCCCGATGAGAAGAATAAAGTCCGCGAGAACCCGACTCAAAATGTCCATCAGCTCAACAAAAAAGAGAGTACGGTTGGAAGTGTACTCTCTTTCGTAAACGTCTACAATTGGCTTATCAGCGGAGCGCTGCCATTAGTTTCCGGCGATTGAGGTAAAAAATTGCCCCAAGTGCCGCTATATACAGAATATCTTCCGGCCCGCTCTTTGCGAGTCTGGCAGCCTCTTCTTCCGATGCAGCAAGGTGGGTTGCGGTCTCGAGGGCAGCTGCTGCAGCGAGAGCCTGGCTCTCAAGAAGAGCCTGTGCGTCGAGCGCTACTACGTCTGCGTCCTCAAACGCGGTGAGTACAGGAGTTTCGTCCGCAGCCGGGGAAAGAGGAACTGTCTCTTCCGGAGAAAGCGTGTCTTCCGCTTCGGTCGCAGC
>DATDOI010000086.1:0-5433 GCA_035293325.1 Candidatus Altimarinota bacterium | reverse complement strand
CCGGCGCCTTCATCTTCGGACGTTCCGACGCCTTCCGCCGAAACAGTTTCGCCCGCAACGGATGATACGAGCCTTCTGCTCGCGCCTTCCATTACATTCGGCATAGTGGAACAGGTGGGGTTCAAAAATGTAACACTCCAGCGGGTTCCTTTCAGCGGAATTCTTTTTGAGCGGATCGACCTGAGGGATTTCAGGAGCGTTCCGGTGATTCAGCAGAATGTGCTTCAGTATAACCGTGACCGCGCCGCCTCTTTCTATGAGCTTCATGCCGACAGCAAGCTCCTCGCGAATGAGATTTATCTGCTTATTAAGGAAAAAACCGGAGCGGCCCCGGGTATTGGGGTGAACGAGACAAACGAGTTCCGCGACGGCTCTTTTTACATCAATTATTCAGACGTTCCGGACAGCGCTTTTTTGGTTGTCAGGGCGGAAGAGAGCGTGTATGCTCTGACCTACAGAAAAGAGCTGCACGCTTTCATAAGTTCGCTTCTACCACTTCTCTAAAAATAACATCTCTTTTGTATGGCTAAAAAACTTCTTACCGTTGTAAAACTTCAGCTCCCCGCAGGAAAGGCGAATCCCGCTCCTCCCGTTGGTACCGCACTCGGCCCGCATGGCGTTAATATTCAGGCGTTCTGCCAGGAATACAATGCCCGCACGGCGCCCATGGGCGACACGATTATCCCCGTTGAGATCTCCATTTTTGAGGATCGAACGTTCAAGTTCATCACGAAGACTCCTCCCGCTTCGGTGCTTATTTTGAAAGCATTGAATCTGCAGAAAGGTTCAGGGGAACCGAACAAAAATAAGGTCGGGACTATAACAAAAGCACAGATCCGCACCATTGCGGAAACGAAGATGCCTGATCTGAACGCGCACGAGGTTGAGGCTGCCATGAAGAGCATTGAGGGCACGGCCCGCAGCATGGGCGTTAAGGTTGAAGGCTAAACAAAATTCATAATATCTCCCCGCATGGCAGTCGCCGTAAAAACAGATAAGAACCGTCATCATAAAGCTCAAAGAATTATCAGGAACGTATACCTGTACATCGTCTCGATGATCGGTCTGATTGTGTTTATCTGGGGGGCCGTCAGTATCATCAATACCGTTCTGAAAACGTATGTTTTTCAGGTTGACGATTACACCTACTACAGCCCGTTTATGGAGGGCCCGTGCGAAATGCAGCAGATTGACCCGAAAGATCCCACGGGTAAGACCATGATCGAACACACGACCCAGGAGATTGCCGAATGCGAAGAGAAAATTGAGGAGCAGCGCGTACGTGATCGCACGCGCAATCTTGGCTACGATGTTTCCATCGGCGTTGCGCAGATTGCCGTTGGCGCTCCGGTCTGGCTCTTTCACTGGGGTATCATCAAGCGTGAGTATCGCCGCAAGGAAGACGAGAAAGAGTAATACAGGAAGTTGTGTTCGCTTTGCGAACGATTTTATTTCTTAGCCCCGCCTTGGCGGGGCATCAGTGGGAGGCCTCGAAAGCCGTTATCACCACGCAACCATCCATTCCCATGGCACATGGCAAGAAGTATAGAGAGGCTCTCAAACATCTTGAGGGTGTTACTACCGTAGACCTTGATCAGGCTGTTGATCTGCTCAAGAAAACATCTTCGACCAAATTCGATTCGAGCTGCGAGGTTCATATCCGCCTTGGTATTGATACCACGCAGGCAGATCAGCTGGTTCGTTCCACCATTTCGCTCCCGCACGGAACCGGACGCTCCATGCGCGTTATCGCGTTTGTTCCTGATGACAAAATCAAGGAGGCGAAGGAGGCCGGCGCGGTAAAGGCAGGACTTGATGATCTGATTGAGGAGATTCTTAAAGGATGGATGGAGTTTGACGTCGCCGTGGCGACACCCGACGTGATGAAGAGCCTCGGTAAGGTTGCCAAGACACTCGGCACAAAAGGTCTCATGCCGAACCCGAAGGCTGGAACAGTTGCCCCGGACATCGGAAAGGCGATCGGTGAAATTAAGAAGGGTCGCGTTGAGTATCGCGCCGACAAACTCGGACAGATTCACAATGTTTTCGGGAAAGTGTCCTTTTCAGAGGAACAACTCAAAGATAACCTTCGGGCTTTCCTCCGGGCTGTGAACGATTCAAAACCTTCCACTATTAAAGGAACATTCGTTCAGAATGTGAGTGTTGCAACCACCATGGGGCCCGGCATCCGGCTGGATCTCCAGAAGGTTATGGCGCAGTTGCGGTAGTCTTACAGGCCTTATTGGGCTGCTTCTACCTCACCGCCCTCAATTCCGCATGAATCGAAGATCAGCTGATCGTAATTCGGCTGATCTTCGGTGAAGACGATTTCGTATGCTTCGCCGTTTCTGCATTTGATGTTTATGCGCTGTCGATTTGAGAGATTCACTTCGGCAATATTGGAACTATTGGTAAGTTCCCGGGTCTGAAGATCAAGACTTCCGCGTCCGCTGAAAACATAATACCCGACAGCAACGAGGCCTATTGCGAATGCAACAGCGAACGGAGTCCATTTCGATTTTAGAAAACTGTTTTCCATCAGCCGACCGTTAGTTCCACTTTCTGCTTTGCCGGGGTGAGTTTTGCTTCCAGCGCGAGCGCCTGCCTCAAAGCCGTCAGAGCCACTTCCAGCTGATCATCTTCCGGTTCGCGCGTGGTGAGACGCTGAAACATGAGTCCCGGCGCGGTCATGATGCGAACGATGGCGCTCCCCTGCCTTCTGGCGCTCCATTTCAAAAATTCATAGGAGATTCCGGCGATGAGCGGGAGAAAAAGAACGCGAACAAAAAAGTTGAGAAAGAAATCTTCCTGCCTCGGCACAAAAGTGTAGACAAAAATGCTGATAAGAAAAACCACCAGGATAAAACTCGTGCCGCAGCGGGGGTGAAAGCGGGTCTGTCTGCGCGCATTTTCCACGGTGAGATCGAGGCCGTTTTCGTACGTGTAGATGGATTTATGCTCCGCCCCGTGGTACTGAAAAACCCGGCGAAGGCTTGGCATAAGACCGATCAGGCCGATATAGGCCACAAAAAAAACGGTCTTGATGACCCCGTCCGTAAGATTGAACGCCAGATAATTTTCCCGCAGAACGGCGAAGGATTTGCTCAGGTAATCCGTAATCCAGAGCGGAATAAACTTGAACATGAACAGGCTCATGCCCAGCGCAAAAATCACTGAAAATGCGAACGACACGATCATCATCACTTTCTGAAATTTTGTCGCTTTGGATTCATCCGTTTCCTCCTCATCCATCGCAACATTTGCGGAAAAATTCAGCATGCGCATCCCCACAATCATCATCTCAAAAAGGTTCACAACGCCGCGCACAAGAGGCAGTCCAAGAAATTTCAGTTTCGCGGCGATGCTCCTGAAACCCTCCTCTTTCACGGTAACGTTTCCGTTTGTTTTACGAACCGCAACCGTGATGTGGTTGGGCGAGCGCATCATGACTCCTTCTATCACGGCCTGTCCGCCCACGGCGAAATCGATTCTCGGACCCGTTCGTGGAAGAGCGGCACTTTTGGTTGCAGACATGGTTGTGGTCATTAATGCGGGTTTCATGATAGAAGTTTTGCCCGGGTGTGTCCAATCCGTTTTAAGGCGCGTGGTTCCCGTTCCTTTGCATATTTTATGCCCCGTGTTACCATCGCAGCGTATTTTCCGCATCCCATGAACGTCAAAATCAAACGTATCGATAAAGACCTGCCCCTGCCGCGTTATGAGACCGCCGGCTCTGTCGGGTTCGATATTCTTGCCCGTGTTGAGACGATCGTTCAAGCCGGGGGAATTGCTTTGATTCCCGGGAATATAATTGTTGAGGTTCCGGAAGGTTATATGCTCACGGTGGCGTCGCGCAGTTCAACTCCAATAAAAAAAGGGTTACTGACACCCCATGGAATCGGCATTATTGATCACGATTACTGCGGTCCTGAAGACGAGATTAAAATTCAGGTTCGCAACTTTACCGATCATGATGTCGTTATTGTACGCGGGGAAAAAATTGCGCAGGGAGTTTTTGTGCGTGTTGATACCTGTGTCTGGGATGAGGTTGATGAGATGAAAAAGTCCAGCCGGGGCGGATTTGGCAGCACGGACGTCCACGAGAAAGGGACCCTGTATAATGTGCGTCAATGAGAGGTTTTTTCATCACCATCTACGGCATCAACAACATCGGCAAATCCACGCATGCAAGACTGCTCGTGGAGGGTTTGAAGCGACGCGGCTATGAGGCCGTGTATTTAAAATATCCGGTGTACGATCTTGTTCCAACAGGCCCGGAACTCAACACCATTCTTCGATCGACAGCACCTCAACCACTTAGCGAAGCGCAACTCCAGACGCTCTTTGCGCGGAATCGAAGAGATTATGAGCCGACATTGGTAAAAATGCTCGATGAGGGAAAAATTGTGGTTGCGGAAGATTACACCGGAACGGGAATAGCCTGGGGTATGGCCAAAGGTCTCGACCGTCAGACTCTCGAAAAAATAAATGAAGGACTCCTGCGTGAGGATCTTCCCATGCTGATCGTCGGAGAACGCACTCTCGCCGCCAGGGAAAAAAAGCATATTCACGAATCCGACGACGCTCTCGTTGAAAAAGTTGACCATACGCTCCGTGAACTGAGCAAGGATAAAGGCTGGCACATCATTGAGCTTCAAAAAAAACTGGAGGCTACCGCCGCGCTCATATGGACGGAGGTTGAAAATTTTATAAAAACTCTGCGCTAAATATTGGCTTGCCCGTGATAAAAAGGCGTGATAGCATTTCAGCGCCTTTTTCTTTTAAGTTTTTCACCACCACCGCACATCCATGGAAATTCTGGATGGAAAACGTGTCTCCGAGGAACTTTACAAAAAGTTGCAGGAAGATGTTGCGGGCTTAAAAAAGAAGCAGATCAATCCCAGACTTGTCATCATCCAGATGGGAGACGATCCCGCTTCTTCGTCATACATTAAATCGAAACTCAAGGCTTCTGAAAAAATCGGCATCGAAACGGAGCATCTCCATTTCACCATCGATCAGGTTGATACGGAGCAGCTCATTGCAAAAGTTCATGAGCTGAATAAAGATCCGGCCGTAACGGGAATCCTCGTTCAGTTGCCTCTTGCCCCGCACATTTACACGCCTGAGGTCATGAAGGCCATCGATCCGAAAAAAGATGTGGACGGTTTTACCGCGTATAATCTTGGAAAAATGTTTCTCAGCACCGAGTTTGAGGACCTTGCCCCCTGCACGCCGCTGGGAATTATCCGCATGCTGGAACATTATTCAATCAATCCTGAAGGAAAAGAGGCGGTGATTGTCGGCAGAAGCAATATTGTCGGAAAGCCCATTGCCGTGATGCTCGTGAACCGCGGCGCAACGGTGACCGTCTGCAACAGCAAAACGAAGAATCTCGCCGATCACACCAGACGCGCGGATATTCTTGTCGTT
>DATDOI010000085.1:0-6748 GCA_035293325.1 Candidatus Altimarinota bacterium | reverse complement strand
ATGCGCGAGCGTGCGCCCATCCGTGTCGTGCGAGTTATCGATGGTAATAAAATTACTGACCCGCCCTATATCGTCCGTGTCGCTGTTGCGGATACTTGCTCCGGCCTCCGTGCCCTCCTTATTCATGTAGATGACTTTGGTGCACCACGGGCGCGGCGGAATCGGGTTACCGCTTCTGAACCAGTCGGTCGTATCGGATGTGCCGAGAACTCCATTCCCTCCCGTAGCCGTATTCCAATCCTGCTGACTGAGAGTCATAACCGCAAAATCGATTCTCAAATAGTGCGGACAGTTGCAGTTCTGTGCATTTTCGTAGTAGATGTCTTCCGCCTGCCTGATGTCGCTTTCCACCTGAGCCGTAGTAATGTTTGTTCCGGGCTGAATAAAAACGTCCATGCAGATTCTTTTTTCCGACTTGCCGTTTATGGCTGCCAGAGGCCTTGAAAGAGGAGTATAAAGACCGCTCTCGTTCGCCTGAACGTTTCCTCCCGGACGCAGGAGCGTCTCCCCAAATCCCGGATCTTCACTTTCAAGCGTTATTGTTCCGCGGATTTCATGTTCGCCCTCCTCAATTCCCGTAATGACGATATCGCCGATGGTATCTGTTATGACGTCATCCGGGTCGGACAGTTCACCCTCGAGGAGTATTTCCACCGATCCGTCCTCCATGAACGTTTCAGTTTTTTCCAGGTCAAACGCTCCGCTCAAAGTCATCTGCTGATACTCCAATCCTGCAGGAATGGAGAGCACGAGCGAGAGGTAGCCGGCCTTTGAGGCAACCTGCGGAATGTTCAGGTAGACCGGAATATTGATCGATGCGTCCGCAAGTTCATACGCATTTGTGTTCCCGAGCGTGACCGGCAGAAATTCAACGTCGTCGCTCGCGGTCAGTATTGTGCCGTCCACATTGGCGCTAAAACTTACGTTCGCAATTCCGTACCCGTCTGAAGTGAGGATCGCCCCTGCCGTGCCGTCACTGTTGTCCGTTATCAACAGATCTCCGAACGTTGCTTCTCCAAGCCATTCAACATCTTCAATTCGATTTCCGTACTCGTCCGTAACTGCCAGTTCGTAAAGTCTTGTTCCAGCATATTGCCCGGCACCTGACGGGCCCTGCATTGATGTAATTTTTAAATCTGCAGGATCACCGGGTTCAAAAATAAAATTCTGTCTGGAGGAGCTCCCGTTCTCACGATCATAGAAAATTATCCCGTTATTGCCCGCAAGATTGCTGGCGATCTGAACCTGATATGTCCCGTTCCCCAGTGGCTCATATGCAAATTCCGTTTCTCCCTCGATAAAATCGTGCTCTTCCGCGCGATGACGCACATCACGGAAAATGCTGAGGTCAGCATCTTCAACGGAGTCGCCTGCCTCATCACGCAGCACAAACACAGCGTCATACCATGAACCAACTTTCGCTTTACCGGCGGCCGGCTCCGTAGATTCGATTGTCATATTCAGTTGCTGCGACTCAAGAACTTCAAGAGAGCGGTACATGAGCTCAGCTGTCCCCGCGCGGGATATTCCCAGGGCCGGGCCGTATATGGTGCCCGTCTCTTCCAGCAGGTTATGGGTTTTTGCAAACTCGACGTACGGAGCAAACCACTCTCCGTACGGGACATCATCAAACGGATTTTGCTCCGGCTGCTGCGTTTCCCACTCCTGGAGCATCCCGAGCATTTTGAGAGCTTCCACTTTATTCACCTCCTGCGCAGGCCTGAACGTCCCGTCAGGATACCCTTCCACAACGCCCTGCTCTTTCGCGAAGCAGACATAGCGCGCGAACCACTCCTCCGCAACATCCGGGAAACAATTTTTGTACAGAGTTGCCGTCGGCTCCGCGCCGGAAAACAGCATGAAAACTTTCAGCTGTTCAGCCCTGTTCAGGACGCGATCCGGTTGGAAAGACCCGTCTGGATAGCCCGTGAAAATACCTTCATTCAGGAAATAGTCTATTGCCGTCTTATTGGGGTGGTTTTCGTCCACATCCGGAAAGCCGCTTGCAATGGCCAATGTTGCCATACATGCCGCTGCCAAAACGCATGCGAACAACAGATATGTTTTCGTTTTTTTCATCGTGTAGAAATGTAAGGGGCTCTTCAGGCATATTATAGAGCAGTTTCCCGCTTTCGAAAATTTTCTTGCAGTGGGACTTTCCGTCGTGGTAGTTTGATCCACCGTTTACCATTTTTGTGTATAAAGCTGAAGATCTCTCGGCAATGTCAAAGAGCGCCGAACTGAGCGAAGATGAGGAGGCTCATTTTATCGCCGGCATGTACGGCGACACCTCCGAAGGGATGCCGTTAAATCGCAGGAGCTATACCCACCTCCAGGGATCGCTGGAAAGTCTTGAGCTGAAACGCACAAATGCGGACAGACTTCACAGCAGAAGAATTGTCTATCTGACGCCGCGTCCCCTCACTCCATTTTACAAGCCTGACCACGCACGGCGCGAACTGGCACGCGCCCTTTTTACGGACGGCCCCTTTGCCATTTCAGCCATCAGTGAAGCGGTCCTTCAGGAACTCTGTAACTGCAACATTCTCGACCCCCGCGAGCGGCAGGCGGTCGCCGAAGTGATCAGGAGCGTGAAACACCGCGTGAAAGTTTTCAGCATGGGCGAAGTGCCGAACAATGCCTCTTTTATGGCAATGCATCCAATTGCGACGCAGGGCGCGATAGCTTTTGAGGCGCCTCAAAATCGCCAGGCTGCAGACGGAAAACTTTTTTTTGGGCAGGATGCCAGAGATATGTATTATCAGGCCTTCAGCGCTCATGAAAAAAATGTAGCCGAAGGACGGGGCCACAACGCCGTATTGAAACTCCTTGAGGAAGGCCTACAATAACGATCATGAACTTTCGCGTCGGTATTATCGGCGGAGGAGCCGCGGGTATGATGGCGGCTTTGGCCGTACAAGAGTTTTGCCAGCGCGCGACGGTTTTGCTGTTTGAAAAAAACGCTTATCTTGGAGCAAAAGTGATCATCAGCGGAGGCGGCAGATGTAATGTAACGACCGGCATAAAAGATGTGCGAAAACTTCTGGAAAACTATCCGCGCGGCGCAAAATTTCTTATGAGCGCCATGTTCCGGTTTCCGCCGGAGGCGGTTATGGCGTGGTTTGAAGATCACGGTGTTCCTTTGAAAGTTGAGGAGGGTCTTCGCGTATTTCCGAAATCGGACCTGGGAAAAGATGTTGTCGGAGCTCTGGAGAAAGCCCTGCAGGAGGCTGGCGTAGTCGTCCGGTTGAACGCGAACGTTACGCGTATTTCGCATGGCGATGCCGGGGATGCACAGCACGGAAGATTCCTTATTGAAGATCTTCAGGGTGGCGCGGAGCACGTGGACTTTCTTATCATCACAACCGGTGGGAATGCTTATCGTCATACGGGATCGACCGGCGATGGATATGCTTTTGCAAAAAAACTCGGCCACTCCATTACTCCGCTTGGGCCATCTCTCAACTCTTTTACCGTTGCTGAAAAATGGATCGGTGAGGTTGCGGGAGTATCTTTTGAAAAGATCGGGGCACGACTGATTTCATTTGACGGGAAAAGATCTTTCGAACGAACCGGTCCTCTTGTTTTTACACATCGCGGCATTTCCGGCCCGGCGATTTTTGCTCTCTCCAGCGCGTCCGCTTTTGAACAATACGGCTCCTCAGAACCCATGAAACTTCTGGTAAATTTTTTCCCGGATGAACGACCGGATGTCCTAAAAAAAAGGTTGGATGAACAGCTTGAGATCCATTCAAAAAAATTACTTTCCAACTTTCTGGATATATTCCTTCCCCATTCATTCTGTCAGCCGTTTGTTGAAACGGCCGGATTGAACGCCACAAAACAGGTGGCGCAACTCAACCGCGAAGAGCGGAACAAAATGCTCATATTTTTGCAGGCGTTCCCTTTATCTGTTGTCGGAAGAGGTGCAGGCGACGAATTCGTTACTGCCGGCGGAGTCGTTCTGGACGAAGTGAACACCAACACCATGGAATCAAAAATCTGCCCGGGGCTTTATTTCGCCGGTGAAATCCTTGATGTGGACGGATACACGGGTGGATTTAACCTTCAGGCCTCCTGGGCCATGGGAAGACTGGCGGGAGAGAGTCTGGGCAAGGTTGTTGCCTCAACGAGCCAGAGGGAGTAAATCCCCCATTGAAGCACTCATAATTTTGATGTCTTTTTGCTGTACTTTTTATGAGTGAGTTTAGCCCGGTTATGTCCTGCGCATCGGCATATTACTACCTACCGGCACGGCACAAAAAAGCCCCGCCGAGGCGGGGCTTTTTGATTGATTCTTTTTTGTAGGCGCACTCCGGCCTTGCGGCCTCCGTGCGTGTTAGACGTCCTGACCTGCGCCCAGACCACCGAGAACGGTGTTGACCAGAGCGAATGACAGAAGAATGATCACGATACCGATAACGGCATACATGATGATTTTCTTACCCTTGTCGATAGATTCCTGATTACCGGCAGCACTTACGTAGAGAATACCTCCGTAAATGATCATGATAACGGCCAGAAGACCAAGGAAGCCAAGGAAGAAGTTCAAGAAAGTCAAAAGGAGCGAACGGAAACTGCCCTGACCGCCCGTAGCTTCAGCGAGCTTTCCAGGTTGATCCGTAGGACTGATAAGGCCCTGTGCGGAAACAGGTACGAATTGGAAGACCGTGAGGCCGATCGCCGTAAGTGCGAACACAATGAGCGCCTGCTTCAGTGTCTTTTTGATGCTTTCTTTTGACATATGTTTTAGGTGGTAAAAGTGTGTTTTGCTTTAACTTCTTTTAATTGTACCAGAATTCTCTTTTAAAAACAAGTACCCTGACAAGCTCAACCACTGGATAAAGGCTCAGTTAATCGTTCAACAGCTTGATATTGAGGCTTCCGTTCAATTTAGCCCCAGAACTTCTGATGGAGGAATCATGCCTGTTGCTGCCACAAACTGAACTTCGGGTTCCAGTTCAATCTCAAATTTTGCTTTCACTCTATCACGCATCATGGCTGCAAGGCGTAGAATATCTTTTTGCGTCGCCCCTCCCAGATTCATGATCCAGTTGGCGTGCTGCGGCGAAACCTGTGCCTGGCCGAGCTGCAAACCTTTGCATCCGGCCTGATCGAGCAGATAGCCGGCCGCAAGTTCAGAGGATGGATTTTTAAAGAAGGAGCCTGATGTTTTTCCTGCCGGTTGCTTTTTTAATCGCTTGGCCAACACCGGTGCCGCCTCTTTCATGGCGGCTTTCGTATCTCCTTTTTTCAGCTTAAACCAGGCCCTGAGTACAATATCTCTCCCTTTATTACGTTTTACCGTGGATGTCCTGTAGCTGAAATTCAAGTAGTCGGGCGCTACTTCGTGTACTCCCTTTTCTTCGTTAAAAATGAGCGCTTTCTGCAGAATATCTTTCGTCTCCGTGCCGAATGCTCCGGCATTGCCCCTTACGGCGCCCCCGACCGTTCCGGGAAGCCCCATCATGTTTTCCATGCCGGAAAGTCCATTTTTTATGGCTGCCTGAAGCACCTGTGAAAGGAGAGCTCCCGCATCGGCAACAATTGTTTCTCCTTCAATGCTGATCTTATTGGCCTTCACATGAATGATCAGACCCCGAAAACCGTCGTCGTGAAAAACCGTGTTGCTTCCTCCTCCCAGAACGAAAACCGGAATGTTCAGATTTTTGGCTTCCGCAAGAAGAGGAGCAAGCTCTTCAATATCTGTGAGCTTGTAATAGAGGTCTGCCGGTCCGCCGATCTGCAGGGTTGTGAGAGGGGCGAGGGGTTTGCTCTGTTCCGTACCGGGGAAAGATGTGCAAAATTCTTCGTAGAGCTTTTTCATGGCTCAATTATACATGTTTCTTCTCTGCCCCGCCGCCTTAGCGGGGTCCTGCCCGGGCAGACTTTTTGGTCCATTTTTTGCTTTGTATAAGCCATCTTGATTTTGAGGCCCTTTTCTCTTATTATCTGCAAGCTGGTTTTGGGCCACCTTAGCTCAGCTGGTAGAGCAGCTGTTTTGTAAACAGCGGGTCGTCGGTTCGAGTCCGACAGGTGGCTCCATTCTCCTTGAAAAAAAGCTCTCTTTGTGGTCATCTATAACGGACGCACTTTTATAAATGGGCGGATACTCAAGCGGTCAACGAGGACAGACTGTAAATCTGTTGGCTCCGGCCTTCGAAGGTTCGAACCCTTCTCCGCCCACCATTTTAAAATTTTATGGAAGATAAGAATCTTCAATCGCAACTTGAAACGTTGGGGTTTACTATGAACGAAGCCAGGGTTTATCTGGCTCTGGTAAAGCATGGCCCCTGTAATGCAGGGCCGCTTATCAGCGAAACACAACTCCATCGCAATATTGTGTATGTTGCGCTGGATCATATGATCGCAAAAAAATACGTCACGCAAAAAACAGTACGCGGCAGGAAAAATTTTTCGGTGGCATCGCCTGCGGTACTGGAGAACGAATTCAAAAAGAAGGCCGCCCTGGCATCACAGATGGCAAAAATGTTGAGCCAGAAAGCCAAACAGGAGCACCAGGAGATAACTTTCCATGAAGGGGCTGAGGAGTACACGGACCTGATGTTTACCCTTACTTCGGCGATGCCCGATGAAAGCAGCATCTGTTTCTTTGGAATAACGCATGAGGGGCTGACGGATACATCCATGGGGAGATCTTTTCAGCGTTACCTTGATCTGCTGAAAAGAAAACATATGACGCATGCGGTCATTTCGAACAACAAGAAAAAAAGCCATGTTAAGCATG
>DATDOI010000084.1:0-2217 GCA_035293325.1 Candidatus Altimarinota bacterium | reverse complement strand
CGATAGTATTGCGCATGATCGAGTTCGTAATGAACGGACCGAATTTCGCCGAGAAGTACGGTATCATCTCCTGCCGTTCGCGTTCGCCCGTATGCGCGTATTCATGCTCCCAGAAAGATTTTACGACCGGATTGGTTATTTTGCTGACCTTGTATTTCATGAATTCGTCGTCTACGAAAATACGCGGCACATCTATGAGCGTCGCTCCTTCATCTTTGTCTTCCATGAGGGTCAGACACCCGTTGCGGAAATAGTGTTGAATGCGCGGGCCGAAAATCTCATCACCGAATATCTTGATGAATATTTCGGTCGCCTGACTTGAGGCGAGATCCATCTCTTCCGGCGTGTGCGCCTCGAGGATATTCAGCCCCATGGGTCGTTCCATGTCTGACGGATTGAAGATGATCACATCTTTTGCGCGTTCCTTGGGAACGAACTGAATGAGCTCTTCTATCAGATCGCCGTGAGGATCCACAACGCAAACGCCATCGCCGTTGACCATATCCTGGCGGGCCATCCAGCTGAGGAAGACAGATTTACCGGAACCGGATTTCCCGATGATGTAGTGATGTCTTGTACGGTCGCCCCTCATCATGCGGACCTCTTTCTTTTGCCCACGGTAAAGATTGTGACCCAGGAGTATTCCTTCCGTCGGAAGATCCACGGGAGCCGGAACAATTTTGTATTTCAGCCAATTGATAATCGGAGTGTAGTTAAACCTGCTGCTCGGCAGGTGGTACATGGAGGCCAGCTCGGAGCTGTCGAGGAGTGATCTTTTCTCGCCGAACCCCAGGATTCTTGAATCCACAAGTCGGTTATTGTAATTGAATTTCATTATCGGGCTGTTGATGGCGTCTATCGGAATAACGCGCCGTGTCTGAAACCAGTTCATTTGTGAGTCTTTGAACAGATTCAAACCGAGTGCTACGTTGTTAGTAATGTCTGTGGCGTGAGATTTACTCTCTGCTGATCCGATAACGCGGATGACGGTGTCGAAATAGACCTGACCGGCCTTTTCACCGATTCGTTTTGCAACCTCTTCCCTGGTTTGGAGCATACGAACGTACCCGCCGCCTCCGTACGGGCCGGAACTTTCCTGCGGCTTGTCCGTCATGTTCTTCGGTCCCATGATAAGGGCCTGAAAGATGGAGCCTATTGCTCCAAGAAGCGGAATTTTGATCTGATTCGGTTTTTTCCCAGAAAACATGGCGCTGCCCGCCATTTCCACTTTTTTTTGCCATTTTTTATTTGTCTGCGGCCTGAAACAGATCTGGATAGCAGCAATATCTTTATCGCTCAACTTTGAAAATATATTCGTCAGATCGTTCAGCGGGTCGTTTTCAAGATTTTTGTAGGTCTTGATCGGGTAGAAAAAATCGTTTTTCTGATATGCGTAGTAACATTTCAGGTGATTCCCCTTCGGTTTCACATTCAGCGGCTTCTCAAGCGTGATTTCCGCATTCGGATAGTATGAGGTTATCTGTTTTTCAATCAGATCCTGATACCGTTTTTGAATCACGACAAAAAAGTGAACAACTTTCTCTTTTGCGATCAATTCAAATGTAATGATGTCGTCCCTGAAAAGTTTCGTCTTAATGATATTTTGAAGACTTAACTCGCTTAATTCATGAACGTTTCGGTAGAACTGCTCCATGATGGCAATCTTCTCTTTGAAGTCTTTTTCTTCGGCCTTTTCTTTGTCTTTTTGGGATTCTTCACGGGGAAGAGTTATTTTAAGATGAACAAGCTTTCTGGACACGAAAAGAACCATATACAGATATCGCAGAATTCCGATGGTTACTTTGATGCCTATGACCGTCCCGACCACCAGAACGGCGTATTCGGCGGGATGGTTCCTGATATCGCCTATGAGAACAGGCACGAGGCCACTCAGCTGATCCAGAAGTGTTTGCAGATCCATCTTTTTGTTTTATTTTTCCTTTTATTATAGCAGAAAACAGCCTTTTTCTCAAGGGTGGATTTCAGGTTAAAGGGGCTTATTTGAGCCTATTTTTTGAGTTCATCGGTCAAATGCGCGGCCAGATCATCAATTTTGACTCTTACCTGCTTCATGCTGTCCCGGTCCCGCACGGTTACAGAGTTGTCTTTTTCGATGGTATCGAAGTCTATCGTGACGCAGTACGGGGTCCCTATTTCGTCCTGTCTGCGATACCTTTTTCCTATCGAACCGCTTTCGTCGTATTCGCAGGTGAGTTC
>DATDOI010000083.1:0-8471 GCA_035293325.1 Candidatus Altimarinota bacterium | reverse complement strand
AAGAGGTGAGCTTCACCGCGGAAGAGGTTGCGAATCTGGTGCCGATTGAGGGAGAGGAGGATGCCTTCTGGTTTTATCGGAATGTCGTGGCTCACGACCGGTTCAAAGTCATGAGAAAGCCTCTTGAAGGCGGCGGTTATGTCTACAAACGCTACACCAACTGGATCGGGCTGGAGGCGTATCAGAATAAGATCGTCAGCGAGCCGTATGAACCGGGCTCCATTTTTAAAGCCATCACCATGGCGAGCGCCATAGACGACAAAGATGTGACGCCCAAAACGGCTTTCCACGATCCGGGTTTTCTGAAAGTTGATGAGTTTGAGATTACGAACGTTTCCGCGCGGTGCACGGGGTACGTGACCATGACGAACGTTCTGGAAAACTCCTGCAACACGGGCGTGGGATGGATTGCCCAGAAAATGGGTCGCAACCTTTTCTACAGTTACATGATGAAATTCGGCTTCGGCGAAAGAACCGGTATAGAGTTCGATAACGAACACACGGGTCAGATCGAGCATTTCAGCCAATGGGCGGAGTCAGAGCTGGTAACCCATGCATTCGGCCAGGGTATAACAACCACGCCGCTGCAGATGGCCACCGCTTACGCCGCAATCGCAAACAGTGGTGTGCTGATGCAACCGCACATCGTGGAAACGATTATCGAAAAAAGCGGCAAAGAGGTGGATACGGAAATTAATCCCATCCAGCAGGTGATCAGCGCCGACACGGCGGAAAAGGTGACGGCCATGCTCGTGAGTGCCGTGGAAAACGGCGTTGCGGCGAACGCAGCGCTGGACCGCTACTATATCGCGGCCAAAACGGGAACATCCCAGACCTACCGGTACGGCAAACCTCTCAACGGCGCGGGCACAACCCTTACAACAATCGTCGGTTTCGGCCCGATTGAAGATCCTAAATTCGTCCTTCTGGTGAAATTCGATCGTCCGCGTTCCAGCGAGTGGGCGGACGCAACCGCTGCCTATCTGTTTAAGGATATATCCGCGTACCTCTACGAATACCTGGGCATTCCGCCTGACAAGAAATAGTTCCTATAGTAGGATAGCCACGCCAAATAACGAAGGCCCTTCGTATAGTGGTAGTACAAAGGTCTCCAAAACCTTTAGCGCTGGTTCGATTCCTGCAGGGCCTGCCAGATTTTGCAAAAAAATACGTCGTCTCAGTTAAGACTCACCAACATTTTGGCTCTTTTTAAGCATGCTTTGCCCATGTGCAGAGGATGGTTGCATTAATTATAAAAATATGGTATTATGAACTAATGCAGTTTCTTCATCGTCACCTTTTGCGGTCGACAAAATTGGTTTCTGAGATGACCAATTGCATTAATCGTTATTACTTAACACAAAAATTTTATGGCTAATTTCCGAGAATACCTTTCTGGAAGGGACAAACCAAGCCGAAGACCGACCAGACCGGTTGAAACTATTACCGTAACTTTTACGGATGCCTCATCCCGCGTCTACGATCCGAAAGACAGCATCTTTCCTGTAAACGGTCAGACGGTGGAAACACTTGATGGACTGCTGTTAACAGTAGACTTCACCGTTTCAGGCGGAGTTGCAGAAAAAATTGTAGGATTGGAAAAAGATACCGGACCAGACCGGCAACGTCTCTAAAGAGGCCGTCTCTGGAAAGAGAAACTTTAAAACAATGGACATTCGACCTGTCCATTGTTTTTTTTACTTTAAAAGATTATGCACCATCTGGGCCGAAATATTTTCCCCGGTCCCCGATTTGATTGAAGAGGGAAAAATATTTTTTTGTCTGAAAACAAAATCCGGAAATGTACGGGAGAGAAAAGAGACAAGAGAGTTTCCCATTCTTTTCGCATCTTTTTCCGTATTTTCCGGCAAGGCGACAAGAAATGTCCCTCTTTTTTGGGGGAGATCGGTCAAAAAATAAATCTGGTCAAGTCTGCGCGATAATGTCAGGACTACTTTTGCTATAAGCTCGTTGCTCACCACATTGTCATGATCATGCGCGGCCCAGTTTTGAATCGTTAACTCCAGTACGCTTATTGGTTTCCTGTACTTAATGGCTCTCTCCAATTCGGCCTTCAAACGGCTCTTGAACATTTCGATTCCATTGAATTGCGTAATGTAATAAGTAAAAAAGCTCCCTTTATCATTGATCAGGTCTTCAAACGTTCCTTTTTCTGCAATTTTGCCGTCATCCAGTACCCATATTTCATCAAGATTCTGGAGCGTTGATAGACGGTGGGCAATGATGATGGTTGTTTTTCCCTTTGTGACGAAATCAATTGCATTTTTTATCTGCCCCTCAATTTTTGAATCAAGATACGTTGTCGGTTCATCCAGAATAATGATATCCGGGTTTTCCAGGATGACCCTCGCAATGGAGAGTCTTTGCCTTTCACCCGCTGAAAGCATTGCTCCATGTTCTCCCACGACCGTTGCGTATTTCCGGGGGAGTTTTGAAATATGATCATGAATCTGGGCAATTTTAGCTGCTGCAACAATTTCTTTCATGGTTGCGTGGGGCCTGCTAAAGGCAATGTTTTCCTTGATGGATTTATGGAAAATGGCAACTTCCTGACTTACAAAACCTATTTTGGAACGGAGGCTCTTAAGTTTAATATTATTTATGTCGATGCCGTCCAGGAGAATTTTCCCGGCTTTCGGTTTGTAAAATCTTAACAAGAGATTGATCAGCGTACTTTTCCCGATTCCGCTTTTCCCGACAAGACCAATATGCTTTTTGGGTTCAATCCTGGCATTGATGCTTTCAAGAAGAGGGCGGTCTTTCTTATAGCTGAACTGTACGTTTCTGAATTCGATCTCTCCTTTGACTTTTTGTAATTCCTTGGCTCCAGGTTTGTCATTATCTTCGGGACGGGCTTTAAAAATTTCGAGCACTCTGTTTATGCCCACCATCTGGATCTGCAGAGAACGATTCAACCCGATAAAAATGGTTATAGGGCCAAACAGGCGCACTATGTATTGCTGAAGGGCAAGTAAACCGCCGACCGTGAGTACTCCCAGTAAAACCTGATAACCTCCGACCAGGAGAATGACAAGCGTCGGCAGATAAAGAATAAGGCTGTTCATCAGGCCCGCCGCATCATTCGTGAAGACGTTTTTATAGTTGAGGCTGTTCAATGTTTCCATTTTTTCTTTATATTCATCTCGCACATCCTTTTCACGGGTAAAAATTTTAATGGATTTGATCGCCCCGAGCGTTTCTTCCAGAAAAGAAAAAAGGTCCGCATATTTTGTTCGTATTCTGAATGCATATTTTTTCAGGATTTTTACCCAAAAATATTCAGAAAGAAAATAGACCGGGAACACACTGAGAGCTATGAGAGTAACCTGGGCATTCAGATTCAGGGTAATGACAATGATGACAATGAAATTGATAACGCTTATCACAAAGGTCCGGATGATCATCATGATGAAGCTCTGGATTTCCAGAGCATCTGAATCAATTCTTGTTAAGAGATCACCCGCCTTTTTTTTGTAAAAAAATTTCATCTGCAACCTTTGCAGGTGTTCATACACACTCAATTGAATGTGAAGTTGCTGTTTTTGGGAAAGCTTGGTGTTAACGAGATCATTAGCCATCCCAAAAAGTCCGGTCAGAATCTGAATTCCGGCAAACCCGGCAATAGCCAGCGGGAAAAGGTCAAACCTCTTATTGATTAAAACATCATCCAGAAAAAACATCATCAGCCAGGGTTGAATCAATCCAAGCAATTGAGATAAAAGCGAAAACAATGTGACATATACATAAAGATGCCACACCGGCTTTGCAAAGCTCATGATTGTGGCAGTTTTGCCGAAAAACGCTTTTGTTTTGGTAAATCTGAAATGTGACATATTCTGTAAATTATACCATAAAATCTGCTTTTAGATGAGCAAAAATTAGCTTTTTGCCCTAAAGCACATAGCATAAATCGGATGCCCCAAACTGATGGCTTACTGCCGCTTATCCGTCGCGGCGAAAAAATTACTACCCCCTGAATCTCCCCTCCATAATAATATCCTTGAGAGGTTTCCGGTCAGACGGAAACTCCCTTTCCTGGAGGCCCGGAGGCAGATCCTCTTTCTTCCCGGGTTTTCCAATAGCAACCATCGCCTCCACGTCATAATCGTCGGACACTCCAAGTTCAGTGCGGGCTTTATCGTAATCAAACCCTTCCATACCGTGAGCGATAAGTCCCATAGTTGCTGCCTGAAGGGCAAGATTTTCCCACGCCGCTCCCGTGTCAAAACGGTGAGTTACCGACGGCTTACCATTATGTTCAAAAGTTTTCTTTGAAATAACGACCAGCAATACGCCCGCGTTTTTGGTCCAGCTTTGATTAAATTCCCCCATCAATCCAAACAGGGTGTGCCAGTGTTCAGAATCTCTTCTCGCATAAATAAAACGCCACGGTTGATGGTTAAAGCTCGAAGGCGCCCACCTCGCAGCTTCAAAAAGTGTCATCATCTCTTCCTCTGTGATGATCTCTCCGCTCATGGCCCGGGGAGACCACCGGTTCAAAATCAGAGGATTAATGGCATGCCCGGCAACCCGCTTCACAGATTTTTTCTCTGCAACAATGGCACCGCTCATAATAAATTTTTTACGGGGTAGTGCTATCTATATGGATAAACCCACCGACCTCCATTTCGTGCGGCAAAGGCTGTCTGGCAGCAAAAACAATACTTTTCACCGGCACAATATAACTCATGACAGCCTCAAAATTGCTCATTTCCTGGTCATCAATATCACCCTGCAGAGCACCGAACTGCACCAGCCGTCTCAAATACTCAACCATAGTACCCGAATCAATATACGTGAGGTTCCGGTCATAACCGGGAACCATCTCCATCGCTTTCCGGAACTCCTCATTTTCAGGAAGGAGGGCACCGGACTCACCATCCAAAGGTGAAGGTCTGAAATCAAAATAAGCCAGATTGCTGGAATCAACGCCGTAACGAAGCTGAAGATTGAGCGCCGTTACCTGCTCAGGAACATTTTCTTCTTCACGGGGAAGTTTCCCCAGATCAAAAAACAGCATTTTTTCGTCATCAGAAATCTTTTCAGTTCCCATGGCCGTCTCCAGCTGAGGACTTTCCTTCAGAATGGATGCGACAAGATAATCAGCGCCTTCAGAAACCTTCGCCATGGATTTTTTAGCGCCGGCAGGCTCGGACGAAGCATCAAACAGAAGGGACACCTGCGGAAGAAGCATGCCTTTATCCGCAAGAGTAAGGGCATAACCCTTGTCCATAAAACCCAGGATATCTTTGTCGAGATCGAAACCCTGCGCGGTCAAACCCTGCCGCAGCGCGGCGATGAAAGACTTCACCTCCTGGTGCTGTTCATACATTCCAAGTATGGAATTGATGGAAGCGGCAAAATTGGCGCTTTCAGAATAGAGCATAACCCCGTCACCCGGAATATTTTTGTAAAGATAGACCGGCGCATTCAGGAACGTCGTATAATCAAGACCGGCGTTTTTCAACTTTTCCGGATCGGCAAAAGAGTATCCGTTGATTCTTATGCCATCACTTTCGGCGGCAAGAAAGTATATTTCCCCCTGTTGCGCCGCAACAAATTTCATAAGGGGCGAATCGGAAATTTTCTTCATCTCCTGACTCTCACGTGGATCGAGCGACACGCTGTCGATGATATTTCTCTCATTCACGTACACAAAGGCAAAATGCGAACCACTTTTGGCAATAGACTGCTGATACCCCGGGGCCGCAAGGAGCGTTCCTTCAACACCGGTTCTGTCCAGGACGTCCTTTAAATGGGGCAGGCTGTTGGAAACCAGAAACAGATCTTCATGACGGGTTATAAAACTTCCGCTGTCACCCCCTCCATAAATGATGTGGTCCTTATAAGACTGCTTTTTACCCTGATCGTTTTCGCGAGATTTCCGGAACATATCCTCTACCTTATCCGGGTCTGCAAAAAGCATCGCAACAAAAATATCCGGATCCTCACTGTCATTCCTGGGCATATCAATGCTTATCATCAGCTGCGCATCCATGATAGCGGGCAAAAAATCCTCCTTGAACGAGTACCCTATTTTCTGGAAATCCGCCTCAAACTCCGCTGCAGCTCCACTGTAAAATTTCTCCCACAGGTCCGTCGGGAATTTTTGGCCAAGGGCGGCAAGATTATCTTTCTGCTGTTGATCGCTCGCCCCTCCTTTAAATATCAAAAATGCGTCGGCTGAAAAAAGCTGTTCGACCCTGACCCCTTGTGGTGTAACAAATCCGGACACAAAATCGCCGGGCTGTTTCTGACAGGCGGCAAGAAGAAAAAACGATGCCAGAGCAATAACGAAAAATACCGGAAATAACTTTTTATGATCCATCGGAGGAGCTAAAAGAATGTACACCGCAATCATAACCCATGAGCAAAACACGCGCCACCGTCTTGTACAAATCTATCTCCCGGAACGCCTGAAGAGATACACAGCCAAAAGGCCAATCACGGCGATGATCAGAAATCCGCCGAGAGAAAAATAGACCTGATATATGCTGTCATCCATCATGAGGATTTTTTTAGAGCCCGTCCCCCATAAGTAATAAGGCGAAAAGGAGGGGAAATATTACGACCCTAACACTGGAATCTAAAAAACCTCTAAGAAAGGGATAAAAAATTGCAATATGCCATCCCTATGCTAGAATTTGCGGGCAAAGGGGCAAAAAAACGATTTTGACAATACGCCGCAGTAGCTCAGACGGTAGAGCGCATCCATGGTAAGGATGAGGTCACGGGTTCGATTCCCGTCTGTGGCTCCATTGAAGCAGCGCACGGATTTTTACCGGCCGCTCTCCAGAATAACCTGATCCACGTAATCCTTGGCTTCCTTTAAACCCATGCCGGTTTTTTCACGAACCATCTTTATGGCATTAATTGTCTGCCCGTTTTGAACCATCTGCAAAACCTGTTGTTGAAGAGCCTCATCTGAAGTTGCAGCGGCCGAAGAATCGATAAAACTCCCCACCTGAGCCGCCTGCCCGGTCTGAAGAGAATTAATGGAGATTTTGCCGTCCCGCAGGGCCTCAATAAAATCCTTTGCCTCCTTCAGCCCGGTCTTATTTTGCGTATAAAAAACCTTTATGGCTCCAATATAGTCACCTTTCGTAACCAGTCTTTGCACATCCTCCATATTTTTTAACATCACCGGGTGTTCAGAAGTCAGAGGAACATTCCCGAGGGGCACCTGCATGCGTGGTTTAGAAGGTGAATCAGGAACGGACACCGGACTCGCCATAACAGACGACCGCTCCACTCCCGGCATTTTGGGCTGACGGGGAGCTCGTGGCTGCCTCGGCTGTAACAACCCAGAGGGGCCACCAGCCTTCTTCACCGAGATCGCCCTGAGGATAAGAATCGCCAGGACAACTCCCCCCACAACGTACCAGGTTTGCTCGGACATATATTTACTTTAGAATAGAGACATCAACTAAAAATAGCGTCCATGAAAAAAATCTCGTTCAACGGCAAAGAATATAACAGTTTTGATGATCTGCCGGAAGAAGCAAAAAAGTACTTCCCGGACCAAAATAAAAACGGCATGCCCGATATGAACGGTGGGGCAACCATCAACTATCAGGGGAAGAACTATGGCAGCAGAAACGAACTCCCCCCCGAAGCGCGCGCAAAAATGGATGAAGCGATGCGGCGGCTGAAGGGCACTCCTTTTATAGGAAAAATATTGGGCACCGCAGTCGATTCATCAGGACAAATTAATCCTGAGCAAATGGTGCAAATGATGACCCAAAAAGCCGCAGGCGGGGCGAAAATGGCCATCGTTGTCTCGCTCGTTTTCATGGCCGGCATCGGAGCTTTCATCTGGGGAGTTTTTCAGATGATCAGCGCAGGAGAAGAAACTTTTGAACTGTCTACAGATCCGCAAAATTTTGACCCGATTGCTTCCTATGAAGAGGTAAAAAACACCATTGATCCTGAGGCTCAACTGATCTCTTTCAGAGCCAGTTACGTTCGTTCGGACGGCACCATGGATCTGAATGCAACCTACACGCCAAAACCTTCCACAAATTACAAATTCTTCCGGGAACTACCGGAGGCGCCGGAAGATGCTCCGCCGGTCGGAGCGGGCAGTTCGCCTGATGGAAAATGGTATGAAAGAGTGACGGCTGAAGTGTACACGCCGGGGCAATGGCGGCATGTTACATCTGTCGGCGGTGGCGTCAGCACAGAATACTCATATCAGAATAAAGGCGTTGATCTGGAGAGGGATGATGCAGTAGGAAGCATCCCGGGCGAACCGGCTTCAGCTCCGGAATGTTCACTGAAAGATTTGTGGAGCACCGCTATTGGAAAAGGCGCACCGGAAAACGCCGTAGCGGTTATCACATACGACGCGGACGGGTATGTATTCTCAATCTACGATGCGCAGATAAATCTGGAATTCTCGACAGACTGCAAACTGGTGGCGTAGTGGTAATACCTTTTCCGCAAAGTTT
>DATDOI010000082.1:0-3321 GCA_035293325.1 Candidatus Altimarinota bacterium | reverse complement strand
GCAACATCTGAAACACAGCAATAATTCATTACTCCATTCGCCATGAATAAATTTTTTTCCGCGACGCTGCTCATTGGAGCATCCCTGATGATTTCGGGATGCGCAGGAAATCCTGCACCTTCGCCGCAAACGCCAACGGATACTCAGGCAACGTCGGAAACTCCAGCTTCAACACAGGAAATCGGCGAGACCCAGGTAACGGAAGAGAAAGGTATAACAAAAACTGAGTATCTCTCTCTTGATGATATCCCGGATGTGACCATTACAATCTCCAAGGAAGGATTCACCCCAGGCGATCTGACAATCCCGGCCGGAACAAAGGTTATCTTTAAAAATGAGGACACCACCGGGCACTGGCCCGCGTCAGACCCTCATCCGACACACGGCATGTGCCCGTATTTTCGTCTCGATGAAGCTATCGCCCCGGGTGAAACGGGAGAGGTCCATTTCGACATTACCGACGAATGCACCTTCCATGACCATCTGAACCCCAGCCTGAAAGGTAAATTTACCATTGAGTAACAGAAAAGAGCTGAGCCTGAATATTCGTGAGTTCGCGCTTAGCTGCGGAGCAGATCTTGCAGGCATCGCTCCTGCGACGTTCGATGAGGAAGGGCTTGATCGCCTGCGTTCATTCATGGCTCTTGGGCGGCAGGGCGATATGGCATGGCTGGAAGATTATGAAAAGCGCGTAGATCCGGAAAAACTATTGCCGGGAGCAAAGAGCGTCATTGTTATTGCCGTGAACTATTACCGCGAAGTGGATAATATTCCTGAAGGGCGTGGAAGAGTTGCGCGTTACGCCTACGGACGTGACTATCATAAAGTCATCCGCAGTCTTCTGAAAAAAGTTGAAGCATATATTCAGAGCGAGGTTCCCGGAGCAAAAACAAAAATTTGTGTCGATTCCGCTCCGCTTCTGGAAAAAGCTTATGCCGTAAAGGCGGGGCTGGGGTTTATCGGCAAAAATACGACCCTTATTACGCCGGAGTTCGGATCGTTCGTTCTGCTGGGAGAGCTTCTCACCAACCTCGAACTCGAGTACGACGAGCCGGGTGCGGGAACGTGCGGAACATGTACGCGCTGCCTGGATGAGTGTCCCACGAAAGCTATTGTCGCCCCGCATGAGTTGGATGCGAATCGCTGCATTTCTTATCTCACGATCGAACATCGCGGACAAATTGCGCCGGAGTTTCATCAACCCATGGGGAACTGGATTTTCGGCTGCGACATATGTCAGGAGGTCTGCCCCTATAACAAAACGTTTGAGAAACCTCTGCAGCTCAAAGAGTTTCGTGATGTAAAAATCGCGGGGACATCAATCTCACTGGAAGAGATCCTTTCCATGGAATCGGATGAAGAGTTTCTGACCCGTTTTGCCGGATCGCCGCTCATGCGCGCGAAAAGAAGCGGGCTGCAAAGGAATGCACGCATCGCTCAAAAAAACGGTTTTAATAAAAAAGGTACTACACGCGTTTCGTAAAACTCTCAAAGCACTCGGGCAGATCAGCCTTCGCCTTATCAACCTCCTGACGCCATTTTTTGATTTCCGCCCTCAGGGTGCTTCGGATCGTCATCATTGCCGCGTCTCCAATCTCCATCTCTGCGGGAGCGCTGCAGACATCTATGACCCGCTGCTTGCTATCAACAAGAGCCTGCGCCGTCCGGCATCCCATTGATTGTTCGGGATCCGTCAGGATGCTTTTCGTGAACACAGTTGCTCCAACCATCGTCGCCGAGCATAAGTTGAGAGCCTCAACAAAATCCGCCAAGTCTTTCTGCTCGGAGCGCTCCACCCACGAGGCTGATGCAGGAACAGCTGCCGATGATTTTGCTTCGGACGGGTTTGACGCACAGCTGCCAACAGATATTGCAGTGGAAAGCAGTGCTGCCGAACCGAGATTACTCAACCTGATAGAGTACAAAGTAAGAGGTGCGGACACTACTCTTTCAGGAAAAAACTGTCAATCACACCACCCGCGAACAGCTATCAGGGGCCGTCGCCAGCCAAGCCGACCCCCTCGTCAGAGTGGCCCTTAGAGGATTGACTTTTTCAGAAAAATTAGTAAGATATATCTTCACAATTTATTATACATTTTGTCAAACAGCGAATGGAAAAGTTTGATGCAATAAAAGAACACCAGAGTCCCGGTATTGCGGGAAAAGAGACCTTTTCTCCGGTTGAAAGCAGTACACTCACCGCAAATCAAAAAAACGCACGGGCAAAAATACTCGGGTGGATTTCAGCGGCCGCAACTGCCGGAGCTCTTGCATTTGCTCCCGGTGAAGCCGGCGCCGACGAACATAAGCATCGCGGTCACATACGCCTTGGAGTTGAGACGGTCGCAAACACGGTCACAACAAATGAAGGTTCCAACTCAGTACACGCAGGTTTTTTTCTTCCAAGACCGGAAATATTTCCCGGGTGGGTAGATACGCCGAGCGTTGGGTTGGGCCTCCTGAGCGTCAAAAATAACGGTTTTATTCTTGAGCCGGAGATCATGTGGGGGATGACGTTTAACGCGGGAAAATATTTTTCAGCGAACTTGTCGACCGCGTTCGGACTGGAAAACTGCTTCACTGGCCTCGACCGGGATGACACCAGATCGTTCGCATTTTCTCCCTATATTTTGCCCCGCCTCACCGTAAATTTTTTCATTCCCGTAGACGGAGAAAACAAATTTATCATCAGCGCGTTCGAAGGGGTAAAACAACATCTCATGCCCGTGCACTTCAAGTACGAAGAGTATGAAAGAACGGAAACGCAGGCATTTTACGGCGTGAATCTTGCCTTCGCCAAAGGTGAAAGTTTCGAAATCGGAACGAACATTGCGCACTATCCCACGGACCACGCGGCGAACGAAAAAATAACCGTGTGGGGAGACACGTACGTTTCGGTGCCTTTCTAAAAGAGAATTTTAGACCGATCCCAACCCTTCCCATTTCACTTCCGCCACGCCGGCGGCGCTGTTCGCGTAACGCGCAAGCATAAACAGCAGATCCGAAAGACGGTTCAGGTACTGGAGAACAAACGTATTCAGCTCCTCCGATTTGGAAAGCGTCACGAGGGCGCGTTCAGCTCTGCGGCTGACAGACCGCGTCAGATGGAGTTGCGCCGCCGACGCAGAACCTCCCGGAAGGATAAAATTTTTCAACGGCTCAATTTTAGAATCAATCTCGTCAATCCATTGCTCCAGCTGCTTTACCTGTGAGTCCGTCACGCGCGGCACCTGAACGGTTTCCCCAACGGGCGTTGAAAGGTCCGCCCCAAGATCAAAAAGTTCGTGCTGAAGATGGCTCAGGATTTTTTCCGGAAACGGG
>DATDOI010000081.1:0-2753 GCA_035293325.1 Candidatus Altimarinota bacterium | reverse complement strand
GGACAGGTCATAAGTCTCCTTTCAACATTTCTGATGTTCTCGGTACTGCCCGGATTCAAACAGTATCTGGACTTCAAACATTTCGACAAAGCGCGCAAACTTTACGGTCGCGTGTGGAAAATTCTTCTGGTGTGCGGAGTGCTGGTTGTTGTGTGCGGATCTTTTGCAGGCTCCCTGGCTGTGGAGTTTTTAACCCACAAAAAATATCTTCTGCCGGAGCTCTGGTTCGTGCTTCCCCTTATGCTTCTTCTGGCTGCTATCTCTTACGGATATGATCTTATTCTGGTCACCCTTTTTGCGTTTGAGATGGACGAGTGGATTCTTAAGAATGAAATACTGGCTTTGCTGCTTGCTGGTGTTCTGTTTTATGCCTCCACTCTTATGGCGGCAGCACCTGAAAAACTCTTTCTGATATTGATTGCCGCAATTGCGGGTGAAACGTTCATGGTGGCTCGCGGCGTGCTTAAAACGCGCCGGCTGCTTCAAAAACTACCCTAGTTTTTGAACTTTTTTTGCGTCAAGGGTCTGAGTGCCGGCTTTTTCGTCCAGTTCAAAGCTCACCCTGTCCCCCACCTTCAGGGCATCGAATTTGATGCCTACAAGCTCGCTCACGTGAAAAAGGATCTCTTCAGGATCTCCTTTCGCCGGCTCTTCCGGACAAATGTAGCCGAAGCCGTTGCCGAGTCTGGTGATTGTGCCGCGCAGCATTTGATAAAATAATGGCATTACCTTTCGATAATGCCACTATTGATCTTTAAAATGCAATTCCGTCCAGCCTTTTCTCTTCTAAGCGGCGATCTGCAGCCTATGAATATTTCTTTTTTACCTTTTCAACTTCAGCAAGTGCAACATCAATGCCTTTATCCCAGAGATCCGTCCTTTTCTTAAATTTATTAAAATCAAGATTTCCCTCCGCGACAAGGCCCGGTACATCACTCATGTCATCGGCAATGGCCATTCCACCTTCCAGTTCGCCGGTTGACTTGTAATTCGCAAAAAGCTGTTTGGATTCAACAGATGGTACGAACCCAGGTCTTGCCTGGCCGGCCCCTTCTGAATCTTTCTTGAGGACATGATCTATCAGCTTTGCATTATCTTTATCGCTCTTAATAACGGCCAACATTGGCTTTACCACAGCAAGCAAATCTTTGTCTATTTTCGCTCTCTTTTCAGGATCATCTGCTGTCAAACTCGCCTCAATCTCTGCTATCTTTGAAATCTTTTGCTTTATCGTGTCATTGATTACGATATATTTTTTTGCCTCTTCTGCCTGTTTTTCTTTACCGGCATCCAGTGGCACGGCGCTGAAACTCTCACCCATTTTGGCAGCTTTGGCCTTTGCATCATCATCAGCCATATCCGGGTTCATAGGCTCTCCTTTGTCTCCTTCCGGAGGCGGCGTAGCTTTTTTCTCGGTCTCTGGACCACCTTCAGGGCCAGCAAAGAAAACAAAACGGCCTTCAGCGAGTTTCCTTTTGAGGAATGTGTTTTTCATTTTTATTTCGTTAGGAATATTTATTCTGTTTATTATACCATATTTCCCATTTTAAAAAAAGATGGCGGCTGGGATTCACTTCAATTTCGGATATTGCGCGTGCACCCTCTTTCGAGTATATTCTGTGCTTGCGAGCGGGTGTAGCTCAGTTGGCTAGAGCGCAACCTTGCCAAGGTTGAGGTCAGGGGTTCGAGCCCCCTTACCCGCTCCAAAGAATATACAGACTCAATAAAATAGGAGTACTATTGTTTTTGATGAATAACTCAAAACAACTGTATATCTGGTTGCTTTTCCGCCTTTGCATGGGATGGCTATTGCTCTGGGCATTTCTCGATAAACTCTGGGGACTTGGTTTTTCAACGTCACCGGACAAATCATGGCTGAGCGGAAATTCACCGACTCTCGGATACCTGAAGTCTGCCACAGGCCCGTTGGCGTCATTGTACCAGTCCATTGCGGGTCATCCCGTTACTGACTTTCTTTTCATGTTTGGACTCCTGTGTGTCGGCGTTGCGCTCATTCTGGGCATAGGAATAAGGATCGCAGGGTACAGTGGCGCTCTGATCATGTTTCTGATGTGGTCGTCACATTTTCCGCCTGCCCAAAATCCGTTCCTGGATGATCATATTATATATATTCTGGTCTTCATTGGACTCACTTTTTCCAGCGCCGGTGATATGTGGGGACTCGGTACATGGTGGTCAAAAACCGGGCTGGTGAAAAAATTACCGTGGCTCAGATAAAGACGCCAAGGATAACCGGTCTGCCAAAAAATTCAGGACAACAGCACGCCTCCATCAACGACAATCTGCTCACCCGTCATGTAGGAAGACATATCTGAAGCAAGAAAAAGCGCCACTTTACCGATATCATCCGGTTCGCCCATGCGGTGCATCGGGATTTTGTTCAAGAATGCCTCAAGAACCTTTGTCATATCCACAGGTTTGCCGGCAGTTGCTTTTTGCATTTCCGCAACTCCCGGTGTTGCTATGGCACCCGGCGCAATGGCGTTGACCCAGATTTTGTGTGATGCCAATTCAAGCGCGCTGTTTTTGGTAAACCCCCAGACGCCGTGCTTGGATGCATCATAATGGGCCAACCCGATAGCTGAGGGATGGAGCGCATCAATCGAAGAAATATTCATAATCTTCCCGCCATTCCACTGTTTTTTCATCTGTTCACTGGCGTATTTTGTGCAGAGGAAGACTCCTCCAAGGTTGACGGCAATAACTTTTTCAAAATCTTCCTTGCTCATTTC
>DATDOI010000080.1:0-4598 GCA_035293325.1 Candidatus Altimarinota bacterium | reverse complement strand
GGTTTCCTGCAGGATCTCCAGATCGTACTCCGTGCGGGTCTTCAGACGCTCCGCTTCGAGCATCTTGCCCTGTTGTAAAAGTTCAGCGTGACGTATCTCCATGTCTGTCCGTATCAAACCAACCGCGCGATCAATCTTCTCGCGGCTCGTGACATCATGCTTTGCGGGAAATATTTTTACGGACTCCAGTTCGCGCACAACCTCTCCGGTAAAAGAGTCCGCTTCCGTGATTTTCTCAATCTCATCGCCAAAAAACTCCAGTCTGAAAATCGTATCGCGGTCAGGCGGAAAAATCTCGACCGTATCTCCGAGCACATGAAACATGCCCTGCTTAAACTCCAGCTGGGAACGGGTATACTGAATGTCCGTAAGATGTCGAAGAAGTTTATCCCGTTTTCTCTCCTCCCCTGCCTTCAGTTCAATGGCAAAAGCCATATAGTCCTCCACGTCACCGAGGCCATATATGCACGATACCGAAGCCACTATGAGCACATCGCGACGCGTCAGCAGATTGACGGTGGCGGCATGGCGAAACTTGCTGATCTCCTCGTTGATGGATGCATCCTTTTCAATATAGGTGTCAGAGGACGGCACATAGGCTTCCGGTTGATAGTAGTCGTAGTACGAGACAAAATAGCTGATGGCATTCTCCGGAAAAAACTCCTTGAACTCCGTGCACAACTGCGCGGCGAGAGTCTTATTATGGGCGATCACCAGGGTTGGCTTCTGGACGCGCTCCACAACATTGGCCATCGTGAAAGTTTTACCCGATCCGGTAACACCCATGAGCACCTGATGCCTCTCTTTTTTCTCAAGGTTTTTCACAAGCAGTTCTATAGCCTGGGGTTGATCCCCCGTCGGCTTGAACGGTGCTGAAAGTTTGAAATTGGTCATAAGCTAAAAGTATTCTGGAGTCAAACGGCAAGCTATAATAGCAAAAATAGGTGCTCTTGCAAACCAATTGAAAGACGAACCCGATTGCATTTCACGATAATTTTAAAAACGGTTTCGCGTTTGCTTTTACAACGATTTTGTTTATAATAAGCGGTAAAGGCAGTAACATATTTTTTTACTTTTTCATCACATGGCAAAACACAAGCCAATGTGCCTTCTCGTCAGCCTTCTGGTTGTCGTCGGCGCAGTTAACTGGGGTCTCTCGGCTCTTGGGTATTTTCTCAAGACAAACCTCAATGTTGTAAATCTTCTGCTCGGCAGCTGGCCGGTCGTTGAGAATGTTGTATATCTGGTTGTAGGTCTTGCCGGTCTCGCATTCGGCTACATGTATCTGATGATGAAAGAGTGCAGCTGCGAGAAAATGAAATAAATCCTTTCAAAAAAAAGGATCAAAAATAAAAGGAAATACCCCCGCTCTAAACGGGGGTATTTTTTTAATGTTTTTCCTTCCTTTCATACGAATTTCCAACTGTTCCGCCACTTGCAAATAAACAAAAATAATGTAATATAACACTCCATATTTAAACGACTATGGGATTGGAACGGACAGGCCGACGGGAAGAAATAAATCTTGCATTTCCAGATCAGGAAGCGCAATTAAAGCTCTCCATTGTTGAAGGAAATCTGACGTTGTGGCACAAAATGCCGGCTGACCAGAGGGATAGGCTTTTTGCCTATATCAAAAGACAAGAGTTGCTCGACCCTCGTCGGGCACAACTGCTCAACTGGATGCTCCACAACAGGCAGTTCGATATTCTGGAAGAGCAAACGATCAACATCATAATCATGGAGGTCCGGGAAAATCTGCTGGCCAGAATTTTGCGCGAAGAGGTGGACAGGAAAAAACGGGAGCAGGTAAAAAATGGATCACGACTGATGCTGCGGCCGAAGGGAGAGCTCATGAAAATACAGCGAAAGCCTGACCATCCTCTTGATCCGGACGAGATGAAAGAGCGGTTCTCCGAGGTTGGGGTAGATGTTAAAGCGCTCGTTGAAAAATGGACGCCGTTCTACATGGCAAAGGGGTACAGGGAAAAACTGGGCGACCAATATAAGGTTGAGGTGCCGCGGATTACGGAAAGCGCAATGCGCGCATTTGAGATCGGGTTTGAAAACGGCACGATTGATACGGTAATGCTGGATGATGCACGCATCGGTGATGGAGAAACGATGAGACAGCTTCAGCCGTCAATCGCTAAACAGCTTACTTATGCGTTAAACGCTTCACGTTCATTATCGGCCCCACAACTCAGAAAACTGATGGAAAATAGCGTCTGGACGAGAAGAAACCAGACAACACCCGGAGCCCGTATTGATCCTGATATTATTGCGATGCTGGAGATGGATATAATAAACGAAGGATTCTTCAGGCATCCGGCAGGCAGCAAACAGGTACGCCTGGTTGGTATAAAACTCCACACCAGCTCCATAGCGCACAGCCCGGCTGCAGAACTGAGTGATGTTATCGAATCTCTGAAACAACCGTACACAACACTCATCAGTATCGGAACCTACGCCCGTCTGGTCCATTTTTTGCGGAGCGAAGATTATCAGCTGCTGGACGAGTTTGAAGATAATATGAGAAAAAAAGGCGACTACACGGACGGGACGGAAATTTTTCTGAACAATTTCCTCACGGACGGTCCGGTTACGGCCGGCCTGTACCGTCCGCATCGAAAAGTTTCCCTCGTGACGACAAAAGAGTATCCGTCCTTTCACTCCACATTCGGAGAAATATCGTTTTTACCGGTCATTCAGTCGGATCTGACACCCCCGACAAACAGAGTGATCATAGATGTACCGGTTGAAACGTCTGAAGACCAGGATATTCCGTTCTAGTCGGGACTTTTAAATTTTGCAGAGACTTTCATTTCTCTTAGCAGGAAAATTCTGTGATGAGCGTGTTGGAGAAATTCTATGAGAATCTGCAAATGAGGCGCAAAAAAAAGATCATCCATTGCTTGGATGATCTTTTAGCCGAATGAGCAGACAATTCTCAAGAATTTCGGAGACGGCTCAAAACAGGGTTTTCCCGCTAAGAGCAACCCGAAGTCTCCCCGCAATCGAGACATTTATAGCAACTCCCATTTCGCACCATAACAGCGCCGCAGGCAGAACACATTGCAGCATCTTCGTTATTCAACTGCAGCGCCATATCTTTCTGCATCCTGGCAAACTCTTCGGGAGTAACAGAATTGGCGGAAGTAACGGTGACAGTTTCCTGAACCTGAATGATCTGTCCCATGGCTGAGGGTGGGTTATGCGTTCGATCCGCCATCAAACTGGCGGTCATATCCTCAATTTTATGGGACTGTTCAAGCGGAACCTGGCGGAGGAGCATATTCGTTCCCTCCTCGTAAGCGCGGTCCACCAGATCGGAATTATGGTATTTCTTGGCGGTATCTTTTGGCAGGAATTTGAGAGCGAGCCAACGTCCGATGTAATCAATAATGGATTTAACCATCGGGATGTCACGGTTACCGGTCATGCCGGCGGGCTCAAAACGTGAGTGACAGAATTTGCTGACCAGAACTTCAAGCGGCACCCCGTATTGAAGATTCATGGAGATGGAGAGCGCCAGCGCATCCATGATACCGGAAAGCGTGGACCCCTCTTTGCTCATCTTGATGAAAATTTCACCAGGCTGGCCGTCTTCATACAGACCGGCTGTAAGGTACCCTTCATGGCCGGAGATGGAGAACTTATGAGTGATGCTCCTCCGTTCATTCGGGAGCTTGCGGCGCATCGGTTTCTGGACAATCTTTTCGATCACCTGCTGGACCTCCTGCGGCCCGACGTGCTCAGGAACAACCTCTTCCGTGTTGAAATCGAACAGCTGTGCGTACTGATCGTCGGCAGAGGAAGTGTTGAGCGGCTGACTGAGCTTGGAACCGTCACGATAAATGGCATTGCACTTGAGCATCAGCTCCCAGCTTTCCATATAAGCCTTCTGAATGTCGCCAATCGTACACTCTTCCGGCATATTGACGGTCTTGGAGATCGAACCGGAAATAAAGGGCTGAGCGGCAGCCATCATGCGGAGATGTCCAACGTAAGGGATAAACCGTCTCCCTTTTTTGCCGCACTTGTTGGCGCAATCAAAAACAGCATAGTGCTCCTCTTTCAAATGCGGAGCTCCCTCAACCGTCATGGTTCCACAAATATACTCGTTCGCTTCCTCAATCTGCTGATCGCTGAAACCGAAAGCTTTCAGCATGTCGAACTCCATGTCATTGATCTCCTTGTCGCCCATACCCAGAACATTGCGGCAGAAATCTTCGCCCAGAGCAAATTTATTAAAAGCGAATTTGAGTTCAAACACGCCGGAAAGTTGTGCTTCAACGGCAAGGATCTCTTTTTCGGTAAACCCTTTCTGTTTCAGGCTTTCAGCATTGATATGCGGACAGTCTCTCAGGCTGGCATGCCCTTTGGCATAGTTTTCAATATCCTTGATCTGAGATTTGGTGTAACCCAAAGCGAAAAGAGCCGGCTCCAGAGACTGATTCACTATTTTGAAATACCCCCCGCCAACCAGCTTCTTGAACTTCACGAGAGCAAAATCAGGCTCAATGCCGGTGGTGTCGCAATCCATCAGAAGACCGATTGTCCCGGTTGGCGCAATCACCGTTACCTGCGCGTTGCGG
>DATDOI010000079.1:0-6799 GCA_035293325.1 Candidatus Altimarinota bacterium | reverse complement strand
AAGATTAGACCGCCTTCCGTAATTCAACGAGAGTCTCCAGATAATCTTTCAGGATGTCCGGGTCCCACGTATACCCTCTGCGGAGGAAATAAAGTTTCCCGTCCTGGCACACGATGGCCCCGAAATTATTCAGGTTCTCATATTTCTTGAGCATATTCAGGCCATAGATGCGATAAAGATCCTCATAATGTTTCTGATCGCCGACCAGGAGTGAAAATTTGTCGGCAATCGGCTCCGCGTGGTGCTCTACCCAGCGCTTCTCCGTCCACTGCATGGGAACATCCAGGATCATCATAAAATCCGGAATCTTTTTTTCAAGCTTCGTGCTGAAAGCCGTAAACATTCCATAATCAAAAAAAACGCTCTTCAGATCATCAGACGTGGTTGCCTGATACAGATGGTGCACCTCAACCGGCTCTTTTTGAAAAATGCCGCGGACACCGCCGTGGACAACTTCGCATGCTGCCACCGGATAAGGCAGGCAAATAAGATGCGTTTCACCCTTGCCGTCAGCCATCTCGTCAAAAACGTGTTTCAACTCCTTCATGGCGTCCGCCAGATCTTTTTTAGGTCTGACGTGCCTTTGATAGTCCGCCATAAGCGTCAGGACCCCCAGAGCAAGAGTGATACCCAGACCCGCCAGCATCCAGTAAAAAACGTACGCATTCTCATCCGCCGGGAAAAGGATGACAAAGAGCCCAATGACGGCAACAAGAAAACCGTACAGCAGATATTTCCGCTTCGAAGAGTATTTCCAGTCAAAAAATTCGATATCCATGTTTTAATTTCGCTTGAGAACCATGATGGTAATGTCGTCCATCTGTTTCCATTTTCCGCTGAACTCTTTCACGTCAGCCAGAAGCGCATTGCGTATGGCAAACGCCGACGGCAGATCACAATATTCGCTCACAGCCCTTTTCAGACGGCCCATGCCGTACATTTCCGTCTCGCTCTTCCAGGATTCCGGGATACCGTCACTGTAGACAATGAGAGCATCACCTTTTTCCATGGGCACGTCACGTACCTCAAGAGTCTTCTCTATAGTCGGGAACATACCCAGAGCCAGCCCTCCGGCGGGAGTCAGGGTCACCTTGCCGTCCGCCGCATGGTAATGAACCATCTGTTCGTGTCCCGCGCTGCAGTACAAGAGTTTCTTTTCCATGGCACTCCAAGTGAGCATCACGAGCGTCATAAACATGTTCGACGCAGTTTTTTCTTTCAAAATTCTGTTCACATTCATGAGCAGATCCTTCATATCCGTCTTCCCGGCGTAGTTATAGATGAGCGCATTCGCAACGGAAACCACAAGACCCGAAGGAACGCCGTGGCCCGTTACATCACCAAGGTACATCAACAGATTCTGGGGATCCGTCATGATAAAGTCGTAACAGTCGCCTCCGATCTCCTCCGCCGGCAGCAGACCGGCCGAAATATCCATCCCCTCAATTTTGGGAATCTCTTTTGGAAGAAGCTCCTTCTGAATTTTAGCGGCAAGTTCGAGCTCTTTTGCAACGCGCTCTTTATACACGAGAGCCTTGGTACTGATCTCCAGCTCCTGCGCCATGGAGTTGAAAGCATTGGCGAGGGTAAGCAACTCATCCTTGGTCTTCACTTCAACGCGGTGCTGAAAATTACCCTTCGCAATGATTCCCGCGCCGGCAGTAAGATTTTTGAGAGGGTTGGTAATACCAACCGCAAAAAAGAAGGCGATGAAGATACCTATGCCGACGCCAAATACGCCAAGCAGAACGCCGCGAAGCATGGTCTGGTTCACGCGTTCCTGCAGGAGGGCGTAAGAAATATTGTAGACGACGGCAAAATCATCGCTGCCGGGCTGGACCAGATACGCGATCTTTTCATCCGCGGCGAGCGGCGCAACGGGCTGTTCATCAGCATCAACAAACTGAATGTCGCCGCTCTCTGTTTTCTTAAGAAAAACCGTTCGTCCGGTATCAAGCGTCCTGACGGACGGATTGCGGGATTTTACCTGGGCAAGGAGCTCCTGATCCTGCAACAGACGTTGAGGCCCCTCATACTGTTTTTCAACTTCGGTCGTAGAATCATATGCCAGTTCGCCCTTATAGCTGACCACCTGCAGCGCGGCAACGTCCTGTGATTTCTCAAAAACGCTCTGTATCTCCCGGTTAAAATAAACGAAGCTCTTCTGGGGAAGATAAAGATTATAATTTGCGACGATCTCCGGAGCGGTCAATTCCGCAAACGATCGGCCGTTCACAAAAATATCCTGGGTCAACTCCCTCTGCTTCTCAGCAAGGAAGAGAAACGACGCAACGCCAAACAGCACAAAAATCAGGACGCTGATGGCAAGGATGAGTTTTGTTTTAAGTGAATTCATAAATTTAACGAATTTCAGAGGCATACACGTAGCCGTCCACGCGGGGCTCAAACTGGATGCCGTTTAAGAATGCAAAAATGGTTTCGGATTCAAAAAGCGGGAGCGCCATAACGTCGTCCTGTACGATAATTTTCATGGCTTCCTGCATCTGCTCGAGGCGGGTTTGAGGGTCGAGATTTTTTGCGCTCTCCTCAATCAGTTGATCAACTTTTTTGTTCGCATAATGAGTGCCATTGAACTGCCCATAACCTTTTGCAGGATTGGCAGAGTGGGCAACAGCCTGAAGGAAATCACTCGCATCACCCAGTTCCGATCTCCAGCCCAGGTAATAAAGATCAGACTCTCCGCTCAAAATCTTTTTCTGAAGTTCCGAATCGCTCACGGGATTCAGTTCAACATCAATGCCAAGATCACGGAACTGCTCGCGCACGTACTGTCCGACAGATTCAAGAGACTGGGGATAATCAAACGTCACACTGGCTGTTTCAAATGAATCGCCCAAAACTTTCGCAACGTCCGCCTGGGCGGAAGCGAGATCGAAGTCAGGAGCTGTGAGGTCTGGATCAAAACCGAAAACTCCGCTGCTCACAAACTGATACGCCGGACGTGCAAACCCGTAGGCCAGGTCAACAAATACGCTGCGGTCGAAACTTTTACCGATCGCCACGCGCACCGTCTTGTCTGAAAAAAGATCGTTATAAAGATTCATGGCCAGAAAAGAGACCTCAAGGCTTGGGACAGACTTCACGCTGATAGAGGCCGTCTTCATGGCGCTGCATCCCTCGGCATCCTTGAAATTTGAATTAAATGAGCAACCGGCTGTCGGCGGAAGGTTCGCCAGAAGCTGAATCGTCCCGTCTTCAAGAGCCTTTATGCGATCACGCCGCTCCGGGATGAAAAGAAGATCAACGTTCTTAAAAGCGGGCAATGCGCCCCAGTAGTCCTCAAACCGGTTGAGTTTTATGGTTGATTCGCTCCGCGACAAAAGGCGATACGGGCCGGTACCGACAGGTTTATCAAAATCGTCGTACCTCTCCGGAAAAATATAGGTCACGGAAAGTTTCGTCAGGAGGAGCGGATCTGGAACCATGGTCTTGATGCGAACCATATCAGGACCATTCTCTTCCACGGATGAAATGGTATTCAGAAGATTTTTGAGCTGAGACTCATCCGACTGAAGGGCATACTCAATGCTGGTGACCACATCCCGGGGTGTCACGGTCTGCCCGTCATGAAACTGAACATCCGGCCGGAGGCGGAACTCCCAGGTAAGATCATCCAGCCGTCCCCACGAAATGGCGATGGCCGGTTCAATCTTAAGGCTGCGATCCGTTTTTACGAGCCCCTGATACACGTCAACGAGAGCGCTTCGCGTGAGAGGGTCAAACAGGACCGGGTTCAAGCCCTGCGGCGCAAACGCGTATCCAATCGTCAAAACTTCGTTTTCGCCGCGAGGCGCATTACGAAGATCGACCTGCTGCCCGCGGAGGCTGTAGAGAATCTGCTCGCCAAAAAAAAGATAAAAGCCGATGAGCACAATGACGCCCGCGCCGAGTATGCCTCCGATCTTTTTTGCGATTTGTGGAAATTGGTTCGTTCCGCCCACTGGGTATGCATAAAAATATCCTTATAGGATACCACAAAACCGGGGTAATTCCAAGTACCAAAAGCCAGGAAACGGCTCAATTCCCTTTCTTCAGAATCGCCATAAAGGCCTCCTGGGGAAGATCGATCTTTCCGATCTTCTTTAAGCGCTTCTTACCCTTTTTCTGCTTCTTCAGAAGCTTATCTTTACGGGTTCTATCTCCTCCATACAGCTTGGCCGTGACATCTTTACGCATCGCGCTGATCGTCTCGCGCGCGACGATTTTACCGCCAATAGCCGCCTGAATGGCGATCTCAAATTGAGCCTTGGGAATGAGCTCTTTGAGCCTTTTACACAGGTCCATGCCGATATGGTGGGCATCATCGCGATGAACAATCGCGGATAGAGCATCAACTTTCGTACCGGCCACCAGAATATCCAGTTTCACCAGATTCCCCTGACGGTAGTCCAGATATTCATAGTTCATGGAGGCATAACCGGAGCTGATACTTTTAAGAGTGTCGTAGTATTCCGTCACAATGCCCGCGAGCGGCATCTCGAAGACCAGAATCACACGGCTCTGGTCTATATACTGGACGGTCTTGTTGATGCCCCTTTTTTCAAGCGACATCTGCATGATGGCACCGACGTACTCTTTGGGAGTGAGAACCTCAACTTTTGCCCACGGTTCCTTCACATGCTCTATAGTTGCAGGATCGGGCAGATCAGAGGGGTTGGCGACAAAAACCTCCTCACCGCCCTTTTGAACGGCAATATAAGATACAGAAGGCGCAGTAACGATCAAATCAAGGTTGTATTCGCGCTCAAGCCTCTCCTGAACAATATCCAGGTGCAAAAGTCCCAAAAACCCACAACGAAAGCCGTGTCCCAACGCCCCGGACTGTTCGGGTTCGTACGACAGTGCAGAATCGCTCAAACGAAGTTTTTCCAGGGCATCCCTGAGAAGCGGAAAATCGTCCCCTTCAATAGAAAAAATGCTGGCAAAAACGTACGGTTTTACGATTTTGTATCCTGCAAGAGGGCGCGCTTCATTCGCCGTGAGAGGCTGCGTTCCCGGCTTCCAGATGGTATCTCCCACGCGGGCGTCCGCAACATTTTTGAGTCCCGAAACCACGTAGCCGACTTCGCCCGCGTAGAGAGCATCGGCAGCCAGATATTTCGGTTTAAAGTACCCCACTTCGAGCACCTCCAGCTCCGTCTTATTATGGAGCAGATAAATTTTGTCACCCCGTTTCAGTTGACCGGACATGACGCGAACGTACGAAACGACGCCGCGATAGGCGTCATAAACAGAGTCAAAAATGAGCGCCTTCGTCTCGTCGCCGTCATCCGAAGGCGCAGGGGGCGGAATCCGCTCTATGACGGCCTTAATCACCTCTGCAACGTTCGTCCCCTCTTTCGCCGAAATCGCAATAATATCCGACTTTGGAATACCGAGAGTATTTTCGATTTCAGTCGCCCGTCTTTCCACGTCCGCCGAAGGCAGATCAATCTTATTCAAAACCGGCACAAACGTAAGGTTATGCTCGAGCGCCAGATAACAGTTCGCAAGGGTCTGCGCCTCTATTCCCTGCGTCGCATCAACCACCAGAATAGCGCCTTCGCAGGCCGCCAGACTGCGCGAAACTTCGTACGTAAAATCAACGTGCCCGGGAGTATCTATGAGGTTCAAAATATATTTTTCCCCTTTATACATATACTCCATGCGGACGGGCTGGAGTTTAATGGTGATACCCCGTTCCTGTTCCAGCTCCATGGTGTCCAGAAGCTGGTCATGCTTCATGTCCCGCTTCGAAACCGTGCCCGTAACCTCCAGAAAACGGTCCGCCAAAGTGGATTTACCGTGATCAATATGGGCAATAATACAGAAATTCCTGACGCGGGAGTTATCCATGAAACGATCGTCTTAAGCGCGCAGGATAGTAGCAAATATTGAAGGGCAAGGCAATTTCTGCTATAATGAAAGGATTTTCCTGTAAGCATATTGCATGCAGTTTAAAGTACCACAGAACGTCCAGCGCGAAGACCGCATCGTCGGGCCACTCACGCTGAAACAGCTGATTATCTGCGGAGTAGGGGGAGGCGTTGCCTACGCCATTTACGTGTCGCTGGGCAAAGCGTACCTGTGGATAACGTGGCTGCCTCCGGTCGCTATCGTGACGATCATCACCGTTGCCTTTGCCTTCATAAAACCGCTCGATCTCTCATTCGCCAAATGGCTTTCATGCTGGATTGAGTTCGCACTCCTTCCCCGCAAAAGGTTCTGGATCAAAGCAAGCGGCGAAGTGATAGCACCAATGATGGCGGCAACAACGGGAAAAACAAAAATTGAAAAACAGGCGGAAGCGAAAGCCGACGCGCTCTCCGAAAAACAGAAAAAACTCGATGAACTGACGAAATTTCTGGAGTCCCAGAAGAAAACAAAAAATGAATAATACACAACCGTAATGGCAGACACAAAAGATACAAAACAGGAGACCCAAAAGCCCAAAACGCAGGACTCAGTCCGGCAGGGCAAAGCCAAACAGCAGGCCGCAACGAGCACCCAGACGTTCCTGAAAATAGCGGAGATCCGGGATAACACGCTGGTACTGAAAAACGGCGGCGTTCGATCCGTGTTGACCGTATCAAGTATCAATTTCAACCTGAAATCTGATGAGGAACAGAACTCCATCATCTATTCGTATCAGGGCTTTCTGAACACAATCGAATTCCCCATACAGATTGTCGTGCGGTCAAAAAAACTGGATATCGATGATTACCTGGAGAGGCTGAAAAAGAAGGGAGAGGAACAGACCAACCAGCTTCTGCAGCGACAGACCTACGAGTATGTTGAG
>DATDOI010000078.1:0-14217 GCA_035293325.1 Candidatus Altimarinota bacterium | reverse complement strand
GCGCCCTTGGATGCAACGTTATTTGCGGGGCAGCCCATGTTTATGTCTATTCCGTCGAACCCCAACTCGCAGACAACAAACGCCGATTTATAGAACGACTCAGGGTCGCTCCCGAACATCTGCGCAACGATCGGGCGTTCGATCTCGTCATACAAAAAAGCTTTCAGCGATTTCAGCGCTCCATGGCAGATTCCCTCCACCGATGTGAATTCAGTGATGTGAAAATGCGGTTTAGCATATCTGGCCGCTATAAGCCGGAACGGTGCGTCCGTGACACCGTCCATCGGAGCCAGACCAATGATGGGCTTCTCCATATGAAGCCAAAAACCTTTTTCCATAAAGTGAACGCCGGTTTCTTATTGCTGAGGTGCCTGGGGCGATTCTACACCATTTTCCGTTTTGCACTCAGGAAGTTTCAGCGGGTAGAGCGTAAGATTTTTTTTCCCCCGTTCATCCGTTATCGCAATAGAGGCAATGCCGGCGCTCTTTGGTCCCACGCAGCGGTAATAATGGTACACGATGAGCGGATTATCCTTATCCGCCACGAACGTAACCGGCTGAATACCCAGATACCTTAATCTTGAAGCGTATTTTGCGTTTTTGAAGAGCGTTGCGACGATCATATCGTCATCATTGAAAGGCGTGAATTTTTGGGCCTCCATCGTCTCCCACCGGTGCGTAAAGGGTTCCAGAGGCTTTCCTTCGGAATCCATCGCAACAGCCAGCCTGACGGCGCCAAGGTAGTAGTTCACTTTTGGACTTTTTGAAAAATCTGACGTACCAGGCTGTATTTTCGTTTTTTCGATCACCTCCATCAGTTTTTGCGGACTATCAACGACTGCGGGGAGTTTCATCTCTTCCGGAGGCTGATCTGCGGAAGAAGAAGGCGATGCGGTCGGAACGGACTCCGCAGGCTGGTCTTTCTTGAAAGGATTCCATCCCGTCGTCAGGTGCACCCCGACGCCTCCTATTAACGCCCCTCCCACAATCCAGGATGCGATAAAGGTTTTCATCGGAAACCGGGCAGCCTCGCGCGTTTTGGCAAGCTCGTCCGGTCTACCCGGCCGTCCGCTCATGCTTACCGGAACGTCGGTACCGTTTTTGCTTTCCGCGGATTCAACCCTGATGGTTGATTCCACGCCTGTTACCTTATTGTCTGGAGTTTTTGGCATACTTCTATTACAACGCAAAAGAGGTCGCCATATTACAGGCTTCCTACTCTCATGCAAGCCTTTTACTCCTCTTCGTTCTGTTCTCTTATGATCCGGCTTTCGATTTCGTCCAGGTCTGTTCGCTGCTTCATTTTTGTCAGCTCTTCATCGTCCTCGGAGGGCAGACCCAGGTGGTCATGAATCGTATCGAGTATGTTGATGATCCTTGTAATTTCCTGTTCCGCGAGAGTATTTACCTGAAGGTCAATCTCTTCGCGTATGTCTCCTATTTTCGCCGCGCGGTTCTGGCTTATGAGGACGATAATCGCGAGAAAGATTGCTTCCAGGGAAACAACCATGGTGAGCATGCCGAAGGGGTAAGGGTCAAATATCGGTACCCCCGGAATTTTTCCCGTATTCCAGAATAGCCAGCCTGCAAAAAGGAGCGCGTTGAATGTAAAAAACCATACGGTCCCGAATGAGTTCGTCAGAAAATCAGCGAATTTTTCGCTCACCGAGCGATCCAGATCCATTCTTACTTTAAACCCCTTCAGATTTTTTCGTCTTTCTTCGAGAAGGTTTTTGTCTACTTTTTTGTAGATGTTCATGAGTTTCCCTATGGGGCTCATGTTTGTTTGGTTTTGAGGGTCTATTTTCATCATTATTATACCATTTTTTCTTAGTTTTTACTAACAGGATCAGTCCCGCCAACACCATTATCCCCGAAAGGATCTGGCCCTGGGTGATCATGCCGAAATAGTAGCCGATCTGTGCGTCCGGCTCGCGGAAGAGTTCACCGATAATCCGGAAGAGTCCGTACAGCACAAAGAACAGGCCCGTAACAAATCCGGTATTTTTGCTTTTTCTTGCGACGATCTGAAGGATGATAAGGAGGATCAGTCCTTCCAGAAATGCCTGAAAAAGCTGTGAAGGGTACCGGCAGTTTTCCGGATCCGCCGGGAAATAGATGCAGTATTTTTCCGCAATCCGGCCGTAGAGTTCGCCGTTGATGAAGTTCCCCAGACGTATAAGGATTATTCCCACCGGAACATAACTGGTGATCGCGTCCGTGACTTTCAGAATGTTGATGTTGTGTCGTCTGCAATACCAGTAAACGGCCAGTACGCTGCCAATGACCGCTCCGTGCGAAGCCATTCCTCCTTCCCACACCGCAAATATTTTTACGGGATTTGCAAAGTAGTATGCGAAGTTATAAAGGATGACATATCCCAGCCTTCCACCCAGGATAATTCCCAGAATGCACCAGAGTATAAGACCGTCCTTCTGACGGGTGTTTATTCCCATTTTTTCTCCGACTGCTGAACGGTGCAGGTAAAGATAGCCCAGGATGAACGTCGCGGCATACATGAATCCGTACCAGTGGGCTTTGAACGGACCGATTTCGAACATGATCGGATTAAAGTACCAGTCGGTTACGGAGGGATCCATTGTATTTCGCTGATGGGCTTGTCCAATGGTATCATACCTTCGGTATTTTCTTAATGTTTTGCGATGGTGTTGCTTGAGTCTTTCAATGTCCCCCTCGGAACTCCGGCGCCGGAGTTTTCGCTCAGAGGTATTGATGATGCCGTGCATGCGCTCCGGGAGTACCAGGACGCAAAGGTGCTGGCGGTTATTTTTATGTGTAACCATTGTCCTTATGTACAGGCTCAATGGCCGCGCCTGGTTGAACTTCAGGAAAAATTTAAAGACCGTGGAGTTCAGTTTATCGGCATAAACGCCAATTCGGATGCAGATTATCCGGAGGACAGTTTTGAAAAAATGAAGGAGTATGCTGAAAAGTTCCGGATGAATTTCCCGTATTTGCGCGATGAGACTCAGGAGGTTGGCAGAAGCTATAAAGCCCAGTGTACGCCTGATATTTTTGTTTATGATGAAGAACGAAAACTTGCGTACCACGGGCGTGTGGATGACAACTGGAAGGAGCGGGAGAAGGTGACCCGCCATGAACTTCAGGTGGCCGTTGAAGCCCTTCTTGCAGGGCGGCGTCCTTCTGATGAACAGAAGCCCGCAATGGGGTGCTCCATTAAATGGCGTGAATAGACCGCGAGCGTTCGCGCACAGCTTTTTTTTTTGCTATAATAAGGTTCCCAACTTTAATTTTTCTCCATGACTTCGCATCAGCAAAAAGATATTGGAATGGTAGCCGCAATTATTTTTGCATCGGCCGTTGTGTCCGGATCGCTCGTTTATTTTGGGATGAACACCGCAGCCGGCAGCGGATCTCTGGGTGATGCTGCTCTTGATAAGCGCATTGATGCGGGTATTGAAAGGTATGTGCAGAAGAAACAGGCTGAAATGGAGAACGCCCAGGCGGAGGCGGCTGCCGCTGAAGCGGAGCAGACAAAAGTGATGGCAAAAAATTTACCTGCGGTTTCACCAGCTTCCGACCACATTTACGGTAATGTGAACGCCAAAATTTCACTGGTTGAGTATTCCGATTTTCAGTGCCCGTTCTGTCAGCGTTTTCACGGAACGGCGAAGCAGATCGTTGATAAATACGCGGGCGACGTAAACTGGATTTATCGTCATTATCCGCTTCCGTCGCATGATCCGGCGGCTACGCTTCAGGCGCTCGCCAGCGAATGCGTCGCGGAACAGGGCGGCAACGCAAAATTCTGGGAATTCACCGACATTCTTTTTAATGAAGGACCTTCGGATAAAACCGCTCTTGCGGCTGCCGTGAAAAAAATGGGTCTTGATGAGGCCCGTTTCACGCAGTGTCTTGAAAGCGAAAAATATCTGAGCAAAATTCAGAAAGAACTCACCGAAGGCAGCAACGCAGGAGTTGACGGCACCCCCGGCAACTTTATCGTTCTGAACAGCGGCGCCGCAGAGTCGGTTCTTATCCCGGGCGCACAGGGGCTCCCGGTCTTTCAGAAGGTGATTGACCCGCTGCTCACACAATAATTTATGGTATGCCGGTTTTATCGAATCTCAGGCACGTCAGATATTTGCTCATTTTCGTGGGCGTTGCGTTCCTGGTTTTTGATATCAACTATTTTTTGATGAAGAGTCTGCCGGGAAGCCGTGATGAAATGTGCGTCACGGGGGCCAATTTTACACCCCTCAATATTGTTTTCGCTCTTGCGCTCAGCGCGCTCGTCGGATTGCTTATCGCCGGCTTCGTGGCTCTTTTTACTCAGGCGACCGGATCAAAAAAAGTCGGGCTCACATCTCTTTCCGGCATCGGAGCGGGGGTGGGGATGATGACCGTTTTCTGCACCATCTGCACCATCCCCGTAATTTCTCTTTTTGGTCTTTCGATCGGACTGGAAGTTTTTACCTACTACGGGTCTGTCTTCAAAGTCGCCAGCCTGGTGTCTCTGGTTATGGCGCTTTATTTATTGAACCGGCAGCTCAAAAGAGAGTGCGCGGTATGCGTTCCGAAAAGAACTAGAGCGTGAAAGCCGGTTCCAGAGAGTCCGAATTTGAAGCGTATCCGGTAATCAGATCCCGCAATCTTTTCTGGAGCCGCCTGATGGCGGAAATCATTTCGTCAAGTTCAGCATCTTTTACTTTCTCTTCGTGTGCAGAGAGGAACTCCGGATATGAATGGAAATAGTCGAAAATTTCGTGGATATCCCGGGCCAGTCCGGCGTCTCTGAACTGAAGATGCTGGAGCGCCGCCTGGCAGTCCGTAATGGCGCTGAAAGCTCCGTCACCATCAGGAAAGGCTTTGCCGCTTATCTGCATTTCAAGGGCAAGAATTTCGAGTTTGTCCGCTACTTCATTGGCTAATCTGCCGTCATGTTCGTAGAGGAGTCTTTCGTCAACAAGGCTGTGAGTCATTCCCAGCATCGTATGAAAATCTTCGAACTGTTTCACGAGGCGATCGAATTCGCGATATCGCGAAGAGGATTGTTCTTCGCGAACTCGATGAAGGAACGGATTTTCAGTCGCAAACAGCCTGAACCTCTCTCGACAATCTTTGAACTCTTTGTCTTCAGCGTGTTCCCCGGGCGTCGTTTCCTGTGGGACGCTTTCAGCCTGATCTTCCGCAAGTTTTTTTATGCCATCGACCACGGCCATCAATGCCTGCCCATGTGAAGCCGCCATTTCACCGTTTCCGTCCGTTTTTCCTTTTGCCGGTTTCCCGGGAACAGCCATTCGTAATTTTCTGAATTCGTAATATTTGTCGAGCCATTCATCAACCTCCGCCGGTTTTTTACTTTTTCTGTCAAATTTTTCGCCGAACTCTTCAATTTTTTTTGTGATATCGTGCGTTGCGAGAATTTCCGGTGTAAGAGCCTCCACTCCTCCATCGAGAAAATAGTCCATTATACCGTGGGAAAGGTTGTTCAGGGTTCCATAGTGTTCTCCTTTCAGGACACCATGATATTTTTTCCCCGCTAAAGCGCTCTCCTGCGTTTGCTGGAACCTTGTGATGGCATCGGCGATCTCCGTGAGCGCAACTTTTGTCCTCAAAACGGCTTCAGCACCCTTGTCCGGATTTTTGGCGTCTGCGGGATCATGAACCATCGCCCGCTGCAGTTTGTCTTTCGCAGATGAAGTATTTTTGAACATTTTTTTCAGGCCATAGCGCAGTTCGGCGGCCTGATCTTCATAATCCTGATATTCGGGGATAATGTTTCTCGTTGGCAGCCGCTTTTCGCGGAATGCATTTATGAGTTCCACGAGAGTTTCCGTAAGCGCGGCCTGCACCTCATTGATGAAATCCTGTATATGGTGCGTCAGCGTTTCCGGATGCACGACAATTCCGGGATCTCCGTAGTGCAATCTTTTTTTAACTTTTTCAATGCCGATGAGCTCAACGTGATCATCGGCCTTTCTTATATGGTCCGCTATGACCATTTCTCCAATCATGTTAAAAACGAAGGCCAGGTTATCATTACGCGCCGGCTCGTCCGGAGAACTGTCGAGAACCTGCCTCGCTTTTGCGGCCGTTATCTCCTGCGTTCTGGCCGCCGACTCTTCCCCTATGTCGAGCGAAAATTCTGTCTGACTGTCGTCGTTTGTGCCAAGCCCTTTTGAAAATCCCAGTTCGCTGTGGAGGCTGTGTCGCAGGTCCGTATCGCGCTGGCCGCGATACTTTTCTCCCAGCATCTGAAATCCCGTTGAAAGTTTTTGCATTTCTTCCCTGATAACGGGGATGAGCAGCAGCATCTTTTTGGGGTAGAGGATTTGCGTGGTGCCTTTGTCTGATTCCACTTTGTGCATGTCCCACATGAACTCCAGGTAGCTCATGATTCTGCTGATGGATGCCAGGAAAATTTCCAGGAGGTCCCGGAGTTCCTTATCTTCCATGCCTTCCACCATGTCCGTTACTTTTTCGTACTGTTTTATTTTTTTCTTGAGAACCTGCCGGTGGTGCATCATCACCATCGGTGTTACAAGATTTGGAAATGATTTTCCGAGAGCTTTTGCGCGGTGTTCCAGAAATACTCTCCTGGACTGCATATTTTTTTTCGGAGTTGGGGAGCCGGGCACATCCGTCTGGTCGGGCATTGCGATGGTAATCCCCTGGTCGTTATCCGGCAGAAGCTCACCAAAAAGGTCTTTCCACATCTCCAGAAGCTCCTTGATGCGCACGATTTCCTTCAGACCGACTTTTTTATTCTGCGGGAAGACGCGGCGGAGGCAATCTACTTCGCTCAGAGCCAGGATGATGCCCTCCAGAGCTTCGTGGCGCAACTGTCCAAACATGTTATCTTTTCCCGCATCCTGGATTTTTTTGAACTCTTCCCTGATGAGATCAACAGCCTTCAGGAGGGCACTTTTGTCCCCGTCCGACATTTTGAGAGTTTCGGCGAACCTGTCCATGAGCGACGGTCTCTGTTTGCCACCGGCTCTCATGTAGGGCCTGAATTCGATTGTGACGGCCTGGATAAACTCCTGATCCGCTTCCCTTGAGGGCAGACCTCTTTCGCCGATGTGATGGAGCGCCCGGAAGAATGAAGTGAGGGCTGCCGCGTCGGTTGTATTTCGCTCAAGATCTTTCCCCAGAAAAAGCCGGGAGTGATCATGAAGCTCGTCCATCATATCCATGACCTCGGCAAAATTGAGCTGCCTGGCGGAAGCTTTTTCCCCGGGCAGCGCAATGATTTCCGGATGCTCGAAGATGGCGCCCAGTAGTTTGAATTTGTATCCAATCTGCGTGTAGTGGTTCAGCTCTTCGGGAGTGAGCCGGTTTATCCATTCTGCATACGCCGTTTTATCCGGTTTTCGCGGATAGAAAAGCGAATTTAACGGCGATGTCTCATCGCGATTTTTTGGGTCAAAGTCCGGGGGCATCGTTGTTGAAGACATACTTCTGGCGGCTTAAATGGGGGTTATTGTATAATTTTTCAGTATTTTGTCAATACTTTCAGGTCTTTCATTGAAGCTAACGGATTCCGCATACGAAAATTACAAAAAACCCCGGCAGATTGCGGGGGGTTTGGAAGTTGTTTTTTGGTTCTTTTACTTGCTCTTGGTTTCCACGAACTTTTCGTGTTTCCGGGTAACCGGATTGTACTTCATGAGCTCGAGTTTCTCTTTGAGAGCGATTTTTTTCGTCGTGTGATACGAGAAAGTGATCTTACCCTTGTCGTCTTTCGCGACGAGTGTCACAACCTTCACTTTTTTTGATTTGCCTGCCATATATTCGGGAAATTACCGGATTAGTGCTGTAGCATGCTATAAGTTTTCAGTCCGAAAAGCAAGTGGCGTTATTTCAGATGTTTTGGAGTGCAGTATTTCTGTGCGTGGTGAAGCAGATTTTCGCGGCTGATATTGAACCAGGCCCCGTCCAGCAGATAACTGAAAAATCTGTTTTTTTCGATGAGCTTCGGAAAAACTTCGTGTTCAAGATCGCGCGTTTTGTCGGACATGTATGAGAAAATATCCGGCTGGAAAGCGAATATTCCGGCATTAATGAGATTGGTAAGTCTCAACTCATCGGCTTTTTCCGGTTTCGGTTTTTCCGTAAACTCAATAATCCGGTTCCTCTTTACCCGCACGATTCCCCATGGCAGGGGATCGGCGATACTTGTTATGGCCATGGTGGCCGTCCCGTTGTGACTCTTGTGGAAATCCTCGAAATCAAAAAAATCTATTTCTGCCATTACGTCTCCGTAAATAAGAAGGAACGTTCCGGGTTCAAGATGGTTCCGGCACTGATACAGCGCCGCTCCCGTGCCTTTGTGTTCGTTCCTGGTGTAAATGAACTTGAAGCGGGAGAACTGTTTTTTGCCCAGGTATTTTTTAAGCTTTGTGTTGTCTTCACGGCAGCAGATAATGATCCGATACACCGATGCCTTGGCCAGGCGCGCCAGCATTTTTTCAATGACCGTCTCTCCGCAAATGTCTGTGAGAGCTTTGTTCTCATCTCCAACCAGAATCACTGCCTGACCGACCGGCGTGACCAGAACCTGTTTTAAAAACTGCTCAACCGCATGGGAGCGGTTGCGAATTTTGGTCCCGTCAATTTTGCTGTCGAGCAGGCTGACGATTTCCGGGCGGAGCGTGATGGATATCCTGACGCGGTCTTTCATACCTCCGCATTATAGGCTGCGAAATTAAAAGGTGGAAGCTCCATGTTGACATAATTGACAATTGTCTATATTTTTACGCCTCACAGAATTTCTGTCATTAAATTGTAATTATTGCATGAAAAAACTCCTTCCTACTCCTGAAATTATTGCTATCGCAGCAAGGGTTTCGCCTTCTCCCGCTGATTCTCCCGATGCTGCCGTAATGGAAGCTATTTCCAGGCTTTCGGGGCAGGTTGTTCATGATATGACGAATGTTTTAGCCGGCGCGATGATGGACGTTTCTTTTGTGCGTGCGTCTTTGGATAAGGCGGACGACAGCGTCATTGAGGCGCTTGATAACCTGGCAGATATCGTCACAAAGGGCAGAGCATTCATGGAAAGGCTGACTACATTGACTGATGCCGGTAATTTGAATCTTAAAGATGTGCATCTTGTCCGTCATATCCGTGAAACGGTCGCCGCTTTTACTGAAAAAACGGGCAACCGCTGGCCCGTGGAAACCCGGGTACCGGAACAACACGCCAGAGCCGTTTTTGACGGTGCCAGGTTGAGTGTCATCATGGATAATTTACTGGCAAATGCGGCTGAAGCAATGACTGAAGGCGGGAAAATTCTGGTGTCTGTCGAAGATATGGAAGTACATGACGCTAACAGACCTTCCCCTTCAATTCCGGATGGCCGCTACATGAAGATTGCCGTTCAGGATCATGGAAAAGGCATGTCCACGGAAGACCAGACGAAAGTTTTTCATCCTTTTTTTACAACCAAAAAGGATCAGCCTGGAGCAGGACTCGGTCTTACGCAGGTTTATTTCGCCGTAAAAAGTCATGGGGCGAAGGTGAGGATTGAAACTCAGACCGAAGAGTCTTCATTTACCAGGGTTGAGGTTTATCTTCCGGCTGACAAAAATACTATCGTTTCGGCTTCTGCATCCGAAATCAAGCAGCCCGAAATCTCGCCCGAAAAGCCGCTCACAGGCATTCACATTGTGATTGTTGATGATGAAAATATCGTTATGAGGGCAATGGACAGGCTAGCGGGGCGCAAAGGTGCGAGTGTTATGACGTATTCTGACCCGCAACAGGCTTTCGCCGAGCTGAGCAGTTTCCCTGATGGGTGTGTGGCCGTTATAGATCAGAAAATGCCTGGTATGAGCGGTATCGACCTTGCTGAGCGTATTCGTTCCGCCCGTCCGGATGTGGCGATCATCATGATGAGCGGATACGGCATTGAGGGTGATATTCAAAAGCGGATAGAAAGTGCGGCTATAGAAGGTTTTCTCCAGAAACCGGTTGATATTCCGGAGTTCGTGCAGGTGATCAAATCCTGTGCTGCAAGAAATAGTTCATCGCAGTAAGCAGCTCCCCACGCAAGGGTCAGCATCTTTGAAAATCAGTCAAGGTGGAGGAAGCTTTGAACAAAGGTCGCAAAGAGTCCGGCCTTCGTGAGATGCCTCCTTCGAACGAGTAGTACCTGCAACAGCGACAGCGCTCTGTCCTAATTTCTACTGATAAAATCTTCAGTAAAGTACAGGGTGCTGTTTTTGACGTATACGCCAATGCCCACTTCAGAAAAAGGTAAACAGGTGCTCAGGATCGTTGTCCTGTGGTTACAGGTTCCATCAGGCTCGATCATGAAAACATTGTTATGCACATCAAGAATCGCCTGATACATGCTCCTGTATGTACCGATGGTCCCTCTTCCGACATTTTCTCCGGTACGTCCGTCAAACTCCAGGCCTGATTCCCGAATCCGGTCATACGATTGTCTCCCGTCAGACCCTTCATGAGACATATCGCCGATCACTTCCGCCATATCTTTTGAGTGTTCCCTTGCGACTTTCGTCAGATAAGGATTAAGAATCAATCCCGCGGTCACACCGTTTTCAGAGCGAAGTTTGTTGATCAGCAGGAATGTCTGGAATTCAGCTTTTATAAGATCGCTGTACGCCGGGTCATTCATATACTGGATCTGCATGATTCTGGAAATGAGTTCCGCAATTTCTCCCCGGGTTCTTGCATTGCCGGGATAAAATTTATTTTGGCCGCTTTCCTCCAGAAGATTTTTGTTGAGCGCCGCCTGTATGAAGGGGACATACCAGCCATCCGCATCAACATCACTAAAGGGAATTGTTTGCGTCGGGGCATCAGGGATTTCAAAAGCATTTAAAATAATCTTGAGCGCTTCGGCTTTGTTGATGGTCTGATCCGGTTTAAATGTTCCGTCAGGATATCCGCTGATCCATTGTTTTTCGAGAGCATAGCAAACGTACTGAGCATACCAACCCGTTTTTACATCCGGAAAACAGTCGCCGTACCCCTCAAATTCCATGTCGCTTTCGGTGAGCCCCTTTACAAGAATTTTGAGCAGTTCCGCGCGATTAATGGTGTTGTCGGGTTTGACGGTGCCGTCGCTGTACCCCTCAATAATTCCTTCTCCGCTCAGGTACGTCAGGGGAAAGCTGTATTTGTGCCCGTCAGGCAGGTCCGAGAAAGCCAATACATTGGCGGGTATGACCAGAAGAAGGACGATTGAAAAGAAACGTGTTTTTTTTGTTGTCATAGTTTTTCGTGAAAACTATACTGGATTCATCTTATACATTCCACTTTACTCAAAAATCTATGCGCTACGTTGACGGCTATGTATTGCCCATACCAAAGAAGAACCTTCCGGCTTATACCAAAATGGCTCAACTGGGAGGAAAAATCTGGATGAAGCATGGTGCTCTTGAGTATGTTGAGTGTGTTGGCGATGATCTCAAGGCTACCAAATGGGCTCCTTCCTTCACGAAGGTGATCAAGCTCAAAAAAGGGGAGACCCTGGTGTTCTCCTATATAGTATTTAAGTCCCGGGCACACCGCGACAGCGTGAATGCAAAGGTCATGAAAGATCCGAGCATGTCGCCCGACTCGATGAAAGACAAGCCGATGCCTTTCGATATGAAGCGCATGGCTTATGGCGGGTTCAAAGCGATTGTGGATTTGTGAGAATTTCCCTCAGCACTCTTACAAATTCATCTATTTCTTTTTTTGTTGTCGTCCAGTGGAATGAGATTCTGAAGATTTTTCCTCTCCGGATGAAGCTCAGAGCTATGCCTCTTTTATCAAGCATTTGAGCTACATTTTTTTCTTTTGAATCGCCATCGAAAATAATCGGATTTACGTATCCGGGCAGATAGGCCGGTTCGAATTCAGGCCAACCGAAAAGGTTAAAGCTCAAGATAAAAGAGCTGCCATTTTGAGATGGAGTGAAAGTAATAGGAATACCTGATTCCCTCAGCGATGCGAGCTGTTTTTTTGCATAGTTTTTCATTCGAAGTCTCCTGTTGGCGGTTTTGGAAAAGTCATCCCCTTCTTTTATTGAATGATCCTCCAGATAATCTATGGTTTTGTTGAAGCCGAGCAGTGCAGCGGGGTCAATTTCTTCATCAACATTTGATGAAATATTGAGTTCCGGATCGAACATCCTTTTGAATAAAAGCTGATCAACAGGTTGTAACTCCTGCATGATCGGCAGGTGTTCACGGACCAACGGGCTCGACAGATTCATTCTCCCCACGCCCAGGGTTGGACTGCCCAATGTTTTGTGTGGGGATGCTGCATACAGATCGCATCCGAGTTCATCGGTGTCGCAGGTGGGGAGATTGCCCAGCGCCATTGCTCCGTCTATACAGACAAATAGTTCGGGGTTTTCGGGATAATGGTGTTTTTTAACGGCTTTTGCATGGGCCACTAATTTTTTTACGGGCATAACGCGGCCGTTATGTCTTAATACGTGGCTTAGAATCATGAGTCCAGGCTGTTTGCGGCATTCACTCATTACGGCCTCAATCTGTCCTTTCATTTCAGCCAGTGTTTCATTTCCATAAGCACCAAATATGCAGATGTTGAAAGAGCTGTGACGGATCCATTCATCCGGCGGTTTATATGTTGAATGTGACGGATCGCTCAGGTCGCTGTAGGTCGTTAACAGATCTTTCTGATCGCGGTTGCCGTTATCGACGTTCACATGCGTTGCGCGGTAAACGGATGGGTTTTCGGAATCGGAAAGCAGGACCTCAGCCGCAAGGTGTTCCTTTTCGTACTGGCCGGCGAGCCAGTAGGAAAGACTGATCGTTTCCGTCGTATTTCTGCCAAAAATTATTTCGGCAGGATTTTGAGATCCGAGTAATTTGGCCGCTTTATGTCTGGCCTCTCGCTCAATCTTTTCTTTTTGCTCATCAGAGATACCTTTTTCACTCCACTCTTTGATGTTTTTTTTTACACCGGCAAGCACCTCATCAATTACTTTTGGAATGGATGCCTTGTTTAAATTTATGCCACCGGGCTTTGGGCTGGCGTAGTGATCAGCCATAAAGAGCCTCCGATACTCAAGAGCAGGGTCGAGCCATGTGGCACCGCCGATGTACTCATATGTGGATTTCGATTTGAGGCGTCCGTTCATGCTTATGGTCCTATTTTGCCTTTTCTCTGGGCGTGAAATTCCTCAGAAGGTCATCGTGATTGATGGTGACCGGAACCTTGTTCGTTATTTGACCCTGGGTAGCTTCCCGCGCCACGATTTCGCCGCTTCTGCTTATCCGAATATGGGTTGCGACACCTGTTACTTTGTCAAAATGGTTGATGGCATATTCCCCCATGGGGTTTAATTCAAGCGACCATGGGTTTCCCAGATATCTTCCAAGAACCCTTTCCCTTGAGCCGTCGATAATTTTCCGGATCATGCTCGTTCTTGTCGTCTGTTCTTCAGCTTCAGCTTCCAGTGCTCTGCTATTTTCGGATAAAACCTGTCCCTCGTCCTGGATTTCATCATCAATTTCTACCGGAATTGGAGGGAAACTTTCTGGCATAGAGCTGTTTGGATTAGGTAGGCTCGGAATAATAGCATATTCTATTTTTCACGCAACTTTCTCTTCATACTCAGCCCTTTTCCCCCGAATGTATCACATACAAAGACCGGGCAGTCCGGTGTGCTTAATTTTTGATGGAAACGATAACCAAGGTCATGAAACTGAGTCAGTGCCTTAAAATCCTCAGTGCGGCTGGTTATGAGCCATCGGGCGAAAGCACCTCTGGCAATTTTTGCATGAACAACAACAAACGCAGGTTCACCGGTTTTGGGACTGACGGTTAAAAATTTAGGCGAAATTATGCGCGACGCATCAACAAAAGGCGTTATAGTTTGGGTATACTCTTCAGACGCAAGGTTTACGATTGGCCCTTTTTCAGGAATGCAGTCCGCAATCGCTTTGCCCCAATATTTGTACAGATTGGAAAATTCCGGGTCGGGGAGTTTGTATTCCATCTCCAGACGGTACGGATAAATGCCGTCATATGGACGAATAATTCCGTATAGGCCTGATAAAATTCGCAGAGTCCGGTCCGCATAGTCACGATCGGCAGGGGAGAGCTTGTCAGCCCGCAGCCCGCTATAAATATCACCGATAAAGCTGTCGATCGCGAGCGACTGGCGTTTTGGTTCTGTTGTCCAATCTGCAATCAGGTCGTGCGTTTTTTTGGCTAAAGCTGGTGAAATTTTCATGGTCTTCT
>DATDOI010000077.1:0-2694 GCA_035293325.1 Candidatus Altimarinota bacterium | reverse complement strand
CATTTGTCAAGATTTCTTATTGTTGTATAACATACTCCAGAAGGCCGCTCTCCTGGGGCTGTTTTACCTCAAGTACCTGCTTAAAAGAGCCGGAATAGCCTTCAGATTTGATGGTCTGGGAAGTATCCGTTGGCTGAAAGCCCACACCCGCGCTCGCAAGAATCTGATACTCAAGGTACGGGACGGTAACGGACTGACTTTCCTGAAGCTTGGTGATGACGGCAAGTTTTAAGACAGGCTTGTGAATTCGATCATTCGTGGTGGGGCGGATTGCTCCGCCGATCTGCCATGGGCTGCCGTTTGCGTCCACGAGGTAGCTGGAAATTTTGCCAATGTTACCCGGCGGATCAACATCGGCAAAAATATCGTCTCCATATTGGCTCATCGCCGCTAGGCTAAACAGTACCTCAAATTTTCCGATTGTAACGCTTTTTAGATCATTAATGCGCGATTCGTATATCTCGGAATTTGATGGCGATCGGCCACCATACATTTGCTCATCATAATCCCTGATCGGCTGCATAATGTATGTCTCCGTCTCTGACGCATTTGTACCCACAATCTGCCAGTCCACAATGGTATCGTTGCCCTCCACTTTGGGGTCTCCGAAGTTCACGTCAAGAGTGTACCGTTCAGATCCGGGGCAGATTTTTTCACCGGTCTTGCAGGGAGTTCGTACCCTTACATAAAGGCTGTTCAGGCCTATGTCCCTTGGATTGCAGATGAAATCCGGGTTTGTGGTGCATTCCCCGTTGGCCACGTAGAGCGGAATGGAAAGGCTTTCGCCAAACTTGATTCTGTTCCAGTTACACGGGTGTTCTGTGGCGTCATATATACCACCCGAAGACTCACTAAAGGTATCATCCGCGGCGTTATAGTTGAACGGAACATTCTGAAACGCTTTCAGGGGATCGCATCCCTCAACGGCGCTGCCGCTACCTGGAGTCGGCAGCCCGTACATGCCGGAATACGCGGTATTCTGGCCGTACGCTGTGTTTTCCGGCACCTGTCCCTGGACCTTGAAAGTGGCTTTTAAAGGGCAATCATCAACGTTCGGATCACAGCCAAGGTACCCGATGTCGGTAGAAACACCGGTATAACCGGCTCCCTGATTCAGGTTCTCCAGCAGTCCCTCCTCCAAACCTCCTTCAGCCGCATAATACGCCTCATTTGCCCGATTCACGTTTGCAGACTGGCGCACGGAAGTTATCACCACGTTGCTGACCGTGAGGCTGAAAAGAACGATAATCGCCACAAGAAAAATCGAAATCAGGAGCGAAACTCCTGAACGGCAGCGATAGAGAAAGTTTTTTTGTTTTTTCATTTGAGGTTGAAGAGTCACAAATCTTTATACTATACCATATTTAGTGCCAGATGTCGAACGTCCCGCGAATCAGCACATACGAAACCTTTAACAACCGCCTATAGTCTGGCTTCGATAGCTCTTTACCTCGTTATAGACGCGGCTGGTTACCGTTGATTGAATGGTTATGGTCGGAGGATTATCACCGGCAAAATTACTCAGCTCGCTCGCAGCCGGCTGGAGTGTCATCACGATTGTCACATGCGGTTGTTGCTGGATACCATCGTCAGGGTTCGTTTCGGCAAAAGCTTTTCTTGGATCTTCCAGAGGCGACACATAGAATTTCAGGGATGTGATATTCGTGCGGAGAGGTGTTAAAGGCACATAGCCGGCATACCGCACGGCAGCAGTGCCAGCCGTCAGATTATCGTCCAGAAACATGGGATTGTCGCAATCGTATCCGGTCTGGCATGAGCCACTGTAATCCGGAGGGCTGGGAAGCAGGCTGAAATCCCCCCAGGATTCAAACACCCCGTCCGTGTCGTTGTCCTGACCGGAGAGCTTAAGCATGGCCACGGCGTATTCCGGAGTCGTTCCATCGTTCACTTTCTTATAGGCAACGTAAATTTTTTCCGTTCCTTCCGAATTGATGAGAAAGAGCTGTGACTGATCGTGCAGAGCCGCATTATTCGCCGTTGCACAGTCGCCTGCTGCATCAGCGTGATCGGGAAAATTACAGAAAGCGTTGGCGTCATCCGCTTCTTGTCCCGCAATGGTGCTGGAATAAGGATTTTCTCCAGTATTGATATCAAGAGTCGTCTTATTGATGATGCAACCGGGTACAGCGGGGCTTCCATCATTACATTTTGCACCAAACGCCAGGTCCGAACCCGGGTTATAAAAGAGCTGTCCGTAACATCCGACCTGCCTACCATTTTCTACACCATCCGGATCGTCCGCGCGGTAGTACTCTTCATAGTCGATCGTGTTCTGGCGTATCTCGCGCGAAATGCGTTCCATTAAAAACCGGCCGTCCTCGTATATGGCATTTTCCAGACTTATGCGCTTCTGTATGCGAATGACATTCACAAAAACCGTCACGCCGATAAGGCTCACGATCACAAAGATCGTTGAGGCAATAACGATCTCCGCGAGCGTAAACCCCCGCGTAACGCCCTTAACTCGTCGTCGCTGAATCAGCCGTATTAATTGTGCTGGTGTCATCATGATCCGGTCTTAACCTTGAGATAGTTTGTGAGTGTCGTTGAGAGCGAAACGCGATGCGGAATGTTGGCCGCCGTCCAGCCGACCACCGAATTAACGATCATCTCTTCGGAGTCCGCCGGAAGCAGCTCGTCCGAGTAAGTGACCTGAACCATGCGATAGAAATT
>DATDOI010000076.1:0-8879 GCA_035293325.1 Candidatus Altimarinota bacterium | reverse complement strand
GTTCATTCACTAAATTTTATGCCGACAACCGCACCAATTATTACCAGAATTCAGGCCCTTAAGAAACAGTATGAGGCTTTACGGAAAGGGAAGGAATCTCTGTTAACTCTTCTTGATGAAGCTGAAATTGCCGAGAATGTGTATAACTCCAATGCCATTGAAAACTCAACTCTGACTCTAAAAGAAACGGAAAAAATTCTGCTACAAATGGAGGTATCCCGGGATGTCTCTGTGAGGGAAGTTTTTGAAGCAAAAAATCTTGCGATTGTAACCGAATATATTCGTAAAAAAGCTTCGTCAGAAGAGCTTACCGAGGAGATCATTTTACTTCTTCACAGAATGCTCATCGGCAACATTAACGATAATATCGCCGGTCGCTATCGTGAAAAAGGGGAATATGTCCGCGTGGGAACGCATATTGCCCCACCGCCGGAACATATCGAATTCATGATGGATCAAACTATGCAGGATTTCACGAGTGACATTGAATCTTTTTTTGCCGATAAAATCGCCAAATTCCATCTGGATTTTGAAACCATCCATCCATTCAATGATGGAAACGGGCGCATTGGCCGCGTGATTATCAATTATCAATTTCTTCGCTACGGCTTCCCCCCAATTATTGTTCGCAACAAAGAAAAACAGATCTACTATGATGCCTTAAAAAGGTATAACGAGAATAAAAACACCAAAGAAATGGAAAAAGTCATTACTTTAGCTTTAACTGAAGCTCTTCACAAAAGAGTTACATACCTTAAAGGAGAGCATATTGAAACGCTCGCCGATTATACCAGGAAGCACAAAAAATCCGCTTCAGCCCTATTAAACGCTGCCCGCCGGCAAAACATTCCAGCCTTCCGTGAAAAAGGCGTCTGGAAAATTGGAGCCGAGTTTAAATATGTATAAAATTTGGAGCGGGTGAGGGGAATCGAACCCCTGTCCTCAGGTTGGAAACCTGTAGTAATAACCATTATACTACACCCGCACGAATTGTTGGCTCTGGTAGCGGTAAAATCTTGGTCTACAGATACTCAAAGCAACAGGATTGTAACCAAAATTCCCCCTCATTTCAATGGATGGCTCTTTGAGTGTCAAATCCGGACTACGGTATCTCGTACGTCTCTCCTCTGCCCGGCTGGATCACGTCCTTATAGCCGCTCTCGCCAAGGTACTCTTTAAACTTCCCCGCCTGTTCCTCTTCACCATGGACCAGGAAGATCTTCTTTAATCCTTCAATGTTTTTGATGTAATCCAGGAGGTCGCTGCGGTCGGCGTGACCGGAAAAAGCGTCCATCTGGACCACTTCCGCGCGAAGATGGTATGGTTCGCCGAAAATATTTACCATCGGCTGTTTTTCCAGAAGTTTCCGGCCGAGCGTGTCGCGGGCCATGAACCCCACGATCATGATCGTGTTGCGGGGATCTTCAATGTTGTTCTTCAGATGATGAAGGATTCGCCCGTTTTCACACATGCCCGAAGCGGAAATGATGATTGCCGGACCGTTTAACTCATTCAGGGCTTTCGATTCGGAAACGTCCCGCGTGTACTGCAGCCGTCCGAAACCGAACGGATTTTTGCGGTGCTGGATGAACTCCATGAACGTCGCATGGTCATAACATTCCGGATGGTTTACAAAAACCTCCGTCACGTTGGCGGCCAGAGGACTGTCCACGTAAATCGGAACATCCGGGATCTTCTTTTCATTCCAGAGTTTATTCAGGTGATACACGATTTCCTGCGTGCGCTCGACCGCAAAAGCGGGTACGAGAATTTTTCCGCCGCGCTGGACGGTACGATTAATGGTGTCGGCAAGTTTCTTGCCGGCGTCGAGCATGGATTCGTGGAGACGGTCGCCATAGGTGCTTTCCGTGAGCAGAAAATCTGTGGGAGGGAGCGGCTGGGGATCACGCAGAATCGGGAGGTTTTTGCGACCAAGATCACCGGTGAATGCCAACGTATAGCGCTGATCTTTCTCTTTATCGTAAATGATCAGATGCACCAGAGCGGACCCCAGAATGTGGCCGGCATCATAGAAAGAACAGACCACTCCGTCAGTCACCACAAAAGCTTTCTCGTAGCTGACGGCATAGAAATGTTCCAGCGTTTTGGCCGCATCATCCAGGGAGTAAAGGGGTTCAATCGGCGGTTCGCCTTTCTTTTTATTCTTATTCCTCAGGTTCATGTATTCGGCATCTTTTTCCTGAATGAACGCGCTGTCCAGAAGCATGTAGTTTGCCAGATCGCGCGTTGCAAACGTTGAAAAGATCGGGCCTTTAAAACCGTTTTTGATCAGAAAAGGCAGCCCGCCGCTGTGATCAATGTGGGCATGAGAAAGGATAACCGCATCTATCTCCTTGGCATCAAAACAAAGTTCCCTGTTTTTTGCCTCGGCTTCTTTACGGTGTCCCTGAAAAAGGCCGCAGTCAAGAAGGATCTTCTTTCCGTTGACCTCAAGTAAATGACGCGAGCCAGTCACCTCTTTCGCAGCGCCGCAGAATTTTATTTTCATCCGTGCAGGGTTTAGTTTTTGCTGTTTCTTTGTATTATACCAGAAAAAGCCTCTGTTTTGAAGCTCGTTTACGGCTCCTCGGGGCTGAATGTGAGGCTCAATTTCCCCTGTTTGAGAGCCTCTTTTTCTTCTTCACTATGCTCGCCGAAGCCGGAGAATCGCTCCAGAAACTCTTTGCGTTCCTCATCGTTCATAAGGCGCATCCGGCTGCGGTCAATCTTGATCGGCATAAAATAGATGTCCATGTGGTCGCCTGCCATCGCCAGCGCAACGCTTAACCCCTCTTGTGTCGGAGCGGACCAGTACTGGTCAAAAACCGCATTTCCGAGAGAGTAGAAGATCGGCCGTCCGTTATACGTTTCGTATGCCTGAGGCACATGGGGGTGGTGGGCTATAACGGCGTAGGCTCCGGCATCAATGAATGCATGGGCGAGATCTTTCTGGCGCTTATTCGGATTATTCTTATACTCCGTTCCCCAATGGATAAAAGGGATGACATTGTATCCTTCACCTTTCAGCTGTTTCACCAGTTCAACCGCCTTTTCATCATCGATGGTGGAATTCACATCCTGCAGCCCGACAAACGCGAACTTCTGCCCGCGAATGAGGATTTTTGCCACCGAATCGTTCGTAATATCGCGCGGGTGGCCGAACGCAGTGAGGCCACCGTTTCGCAGCAGCGTCATTGATTCCTCCCAGGCGCGTTGCCCTTTATCGAGCGTGTGATTATTGGCCTGGCTCAGTACGTCGAAATGGAATTTTTTTAGAACCGGCACGATGTCGGGGAAAAAACCGAAAGACATCCCCGTGGTTGTTCTCACGGAATTTTCCGTCACCGGCCCTTCCAGGTTGGCGATCAGCAGATCGTTCACGCGCAGATAATCGTTATCCATTATTTCAAACGGATAATCCAGCGCGTTCGCATCCATCAGCGTCCGCACGTAGCGGCCAAGCATTATATCCCCGAAGGCGACCATATAAACCGCGTCGTCTTTCGTGTCCTGGCGTATCCCTTTCCGGTAATGCACTACGGCTCCGGGAGAGTTTCGGATGACCTGCGGTTTCTGCGTCCCCCTTCTTAAAAGGTACTGGTACAGGACCTCAGCCGGTCCGGTTTTTTTGAGAGGCAGTTCATCCGCACGATACGGATCAAAGCTGGAAAGAACCGTCTTTTCGAACTCCTGCTGGAAGCCCGCAACAGGTTCAGGGGAGGATGTTTCAAATTCTGTAAATGCAACCACCAGACTTCTATACGACAGTTCCGATTCCAGCTTCAAAGCCATCAGCTCCTTGTCTTTCTCCTCTTCTATTCTGTAATACCCCCTCAGCGTGTCGGGAAAAAGAGCTTCCCACTCCCACGAGAACCGCTCGTCAAAATCCGTATCAAAATCTATCAGAATTTTTATCTCTTCATATTCATCTCTTCCGTTGAGTTGGCTCAGGGCCTGCAGCAGCTCGTCCTGCGTTCCGCTCACAAACATACCTTCCACAATATCGGCGGGCTCATCCATTCCAATGTAGCGCTGAAACATAACATCCCCGGAGGGCGCAGCCTCAAAACCGCCGGTCGTTTTTATGAGAGTGTCAGCCTTAAAAAGATCGGCTTGAAGAGCGTCGCGCTGGCATCCGGAGAGAAAAAATGTTACAAAGAGTACTCCTGCGGCGAATGCTGCCCCGACAAAAAATCTGTAACGGTTTCGGATACCTCCCGTACTTATATTTGTGCGATTTGTACCCCCCTCAGCGACTCTCATGAAGAAAAAAAAGAGCTTTCTGAAGCACTATAACACGTTCTTCGAGAAAATATACCGTTACGTCTTCTTCCGCGCGGGAAGGAACCGCGAACTGGCGGAAGACATGACCTCCGAAATTTTTCTCAAGGCCTATGAAGCGTATGAGAATTTTGACGGTCAGAAAAACTTTGGTGTCTGGATCTACCGGATTGCTCACAACCACCTTATTGACTATTACCGTCGCGCAAAGCCGGAACACGTGCCGATTGAGAATGTTGAACAGGAGCTGGGCGTGAATGCCGGACATCCCCAGGAGGTCGATAAAAATCTGGACCTGGCGCATCTTTCGAACGTTCTGACGGTCCTTCCTGAAAGCCAGCGCGACGTGGTGGTTATGAAATTTTTTAATGATCTTTCGACACAGGAGATTGCTGAAGTGATGAATACCACGGAGGCCCATGTTCGTGTTTTGCAGCATCGTGCCATAGATTTTCTTAAAACACGCCTCTCGTTTCTCACCCCCTAATCTCTGCCGATGGAGCGCAAACCTGTTGAAGAGCTTATGAAAAAAGCTTCGAAAAAAATCAGACCGCGGCGTATGTACTCGCTTCAAATGCGCTGGAGAATTTTCGCGAAGGGCTTTCAGTTGTATTTCAGCCGACCTGGAGCCGTAACCCGTTTTTCGGCGGCGTTGACGGTCCTGGTGCTTGTTTTTACGGGAAGTGTCGGCACTTATGCTTACACGAGCGATGATGTGAATGTGCTTCACCCCCTCTACCCCGTAAAACAGGGGATCGAATCTGCGGAACTCGGGCTTGCCCACTCTCCGGAAGAACGCGCCCGCATACATTTAAAACTTGCACTGAAGCGCATGGATGAGGCGGAAAAACTTGAAGAGCGCGAGGAGGCTTTTGAACAAACGCTTGAAATGATGGATGGCGACGTACGCCAGTCCATTACTTCGGCTGCGGTTGAACATGACGCCGTTATTGCCGATCATCTGTCGGCCCATATGGAGGAGCGGATGGATGGTCTCAAGCAGCGGATTAAACACTTAAAAGACGCGGATGGGAAAAATTACAAGCCAGGCACGAGAGACCGCCTTGAACGGATGGAAACTTTCACGGGACACAAGATCGAGCGCATTAAAGAGGCAAGAAACCATATCCGGGAAGCGCTTAAAGAGCCGCAGAAAAGGGTGTTCCTGAGAGAGTTTCTGGAGGATGAGGAACATCAGGACGATGCAGGGCAGGAAGAAGATGGGCCCGACGACGAACCTCAGCAAGATCAGGAGATCCAGACGGATTCCTGATCCTCTTTCACCCAGCGGCCGTTCTCCATGTGAAACTTGAGGGAAAAGCCCCCGCCGCTTAAGTACCCGACCTGACTGTCAGTGGCAGTTTTCCAGCTCAGTGACAAAGACACTTCGGCCTCTGTTTCGCCGATGTTCAGAGTATCAAAATGAAAGTACAGAAAGTCACCTTCCGTATCCGCAATCTGCTGAAGTTCGGCTTCGGTTTTTATGAGCACATCCTGGTCAACCCAATCAACCGTCAAGCCATCCAGATTTTTGTCCGAGAATAAGTAGGGTTCTCCTTCAGGTATAAGCGCCGTGTCGGAAATCCGATTTTTTATGCGCGCGTACCCGATCGTGAAATCAACAAGATCCTGAGTCGTCATGTCTCCCGAAAGAATGACGCGGGTTTCCATGAGATTGCTGAGCATCTTGGCAGCCTCGGCCCGGGTGATATTCCGTCCGGGACCGAACGTATCATCGCCGTATCCCTGTGCAATCCCATTCACGAGGGCGTATGCAACGTAGTCGCCGAACCATATATCCGCACTGTCCCAGTCAAAATCGGTAAATATTGTATCCACGACGTCCCGGGCATAACCAAACTCCTCTGAAGTGACGCCAAACGCCAGCTCCATGATTTTGAGCGCCTCGGCCCGCGTGACATTATTATTGGGAGCGAAAGTTTCCTCGCTGTACCCGTCCACAAAACCCATCGCCTGAGCCTGGAATACCCATGCTTTCTGCCAGTCGTCGAGATCCGTAAACATTCCGGTACAATAACTTCCGTCATACCGGTCGCAGTTCACCGGCGCGTCGCCTTCCAGCGCTCCGATCTGCGCGCTCATGAGCGCCATTTTGACCAGCTCCGCGCGGGTCACCGGACTGTCCGGATGAAAACTTCCGTCCTCATACCCCTGTACGATTTCATTTTCAACGAGCTTTGCCACGTAGTCGTATGACCAATGGTTTGTTGAGAGATCCGTAAAGAGTGTGTTATTCCCCTCTGGAGCGTCGCTTGTGCAATACCCGCCAGCGTCCGGATAGGTGCCGTCATATTTGCAGCTCATGCCGTCCGCACAGCTAACTCCCCCGATCCCTCCACAAAACTGCCCCTCTCCTTCAACGGCATAACCGACACTGAACGTTGTTGTGGCGGTTGCGGAATAGTCTATGAGCATCGCGGTTATTTCATGTTCTCCCGGCATCAGTTTGGGGAATTCCGTCGTGCCCGGGCTGAACGTAAACTCCCACTCTTCCGTGGCTCCGGGATCGAGATTCACGGAGGTCAGCATCTGCGCGCACATGCGCGGGTAGAGTGTTTCGTTGTAAATGTTATCAATGGTGAAATCCGCCTGGCATGCCGTGGTAAACTCCAGCGCCACAGGTTCCTGTCCGATATTTTTTGCCGTTATCGTCACCAGCACCTCCTCTCCATACTCATACGCGAGCTTGTTTGTTTTCACGCTCAATTCCGTCATGCCTGTGCCGGTGGCGGCATCAGCGATCAAAACAATATAACTGAAACTCATCAAGGCTATAGCCATTGCGAGCATCATGGTGACGATTTTCTTTTTCATGGATGAGAGAAAGTTAGGACGTATGCCGATTGTAATTCTATCCTGAAATGATCATTACCAAAAGCCCCTCTTTTAGGGAGGGGCTTCGGCGTAATTCCTGGCTTGATTTTGGGAGATTATTGAATCTCCGTGTCCCAGTACTCCATCATCTTGGCGATAACTTTTGCAGATTCAGCGCGGGTGATGGGACGGTTCGGGTCAAAATTTCCGTTGCCGACTCCCTGAACCATTCCAATTTCGTGTGCTCTTTCAACCCATCCGACGCTCCACCCGTGTACGTCATCGAAGAAAGAATCATTTGTATTCATCGGATCGTATCCGTACGTTGCCAGAACAACTTTGACTGCTTCTGCGCGGGTAATAGGTTTGTTCGGTCTGAAGCTGTCGTGGTCGTACCCCTGGACGATGCCCAGATCCCAGGCCTTGCGAATCCACGGGCCCTGCCAATTGTCGAGGTCCTTAAACGGACTTCCACAGTCGGCATCGTAACAGTCGTCTATGGGATCGATACCTTTCGAGTAGAGAGCCATCTTTACGAGCTCGGCGCGGGTAACAGGTCTGTTCGGTTTGAAACTGCCGTCACCGTAACCCTCGATAATACAGAGATCATAGAGGCGGCGAACATAAATTTCTGCCCAGTGGTCATCAATATCTTCCGGGTACGGACGGTCATTGCAGAGACTGATGTCGTCGTCGCCGTCATCATCCGTGTCGCGGTCGTCATCATCGTCATCTTCATTATCGTCGTCATCATTCGGGACTTTATTATTGACGCCACCGTTATCTGAATCGTTTGGCACTTTGTTGTTTACCGTACCGTCGTTCGTTCCTGAAGGAACCTTGTTGTTTACACCACCGTCAGAAGATCCGCCGTTCGGAACTTTATTGCTGACTCCCCCCTCGGAACCGTTTGGAACCTTGTTTCCCACCAGCGAATTGCCGTTCGGGACTTTGTTGCCCGGATTGTAGGTGTATCCACCCGGAACCGTGCTTGAACCGTAGTTTCCACCACCATAGTTCGGGAGATTGCTGGTTGTATACGTGCCATAAGAACCCGTGCCGTTCGGTACCTGGTTGCTTACGCCTGAACCGTTCGGGAGTTTGTTGGAGCTGCTTGCTCCTGATCCTGAAGGAACCTTGTTCCCCGGAGTGTATGTATACCCGCCCGGAACGGTGCTTGAACCGTAACCGTAGTTGGGAAGTTTGTTGCTTGTAAAAGTACCGTAGGAGCCTCCCCCATTCGGTATCTGGTTCCCTGAACTTGAACCGTTCGGAACCTGATTGCTGCCTCCCGTGGCGGAACTTATTTTGTTTCCGGTATACACGTATCCGCCCGGAATGGTGCTTGAGCCGTAACCCGTCGGCACCTGCCACATCTGTTGATAGGTCTGCTGGCTGGCCGCATAGGAGCCGGATGGCGTGATTGTTGCAGCCTCAACCTGTTGGAGAGGAGCAACGACGAACGCGAGAAGTGCGATCGTTCCTGCGAGCTTGTTTGCAAAGCGATGTGACATATTGGTGCGAATTAAAACATATAAGGGTCTTGGTATAACATATATTTTACTAACTGTCAATACTCTTCTGATAGATATTTTCTCGCCCGCCATGTACCCAAAAGGGACTCCCCGTACAGGAAGGTGTAAATCGGCAAATCGGCCTGCCATTACTGCCTAATAATGGTAGGTCTTCCCTTTCAGAATGGTAAAAGCGCGGTAAAGCTGCTCCAAAAGGATTGTTCGGACCATTTCATGGGTAAAAGTAAG
>DATDOI010000075.1:0-2189 GCA_035293325.1 Candidatus Altimarinota bacterium | reverse complement strand
GAAAAGAATGAGAGAGTTGATAAGGCCCAGAGCCTCTTCCCGTAATTTGAGAAGTGTAGGATCAGCAGAATGCTGCATATAGAGTCTTTAGATAATCTTTTTATTTTATCATATTTTTGTTTTTTTGAGAACGCCAAATATCGCTGAATGAAAGGCAATGCGGCCATCGAAAACGGTCCGCCGATCTGAAAAAACTATAAACCGTTCACAAGACTCCGGAACTTCTCTCCGCGTTCTTTGTAATTCTTGAACATGTCAAAACTGGCCGCTGCGGGAGAAAGAACAACATAATCTCCGCTCGCCGCGTTTTCGCCCGCAACCTTCAAAGCCCCATCAAGGTTGCCCGCGCGGTGAACCTTCAAGGGGAATTCAGCCTTCAGTTTTTCCGCGGCAGAGCGCAAATTTTGCTCCATCCGGTCAGCGGTAACGCCCATCAGGATAACAAGTTTCAGGTTTTTATTTTTCTGCAGTTCCATTCCCCACTCCGTATAGTCGGATTTTTTTTCCGATCCTCCGGCAATAAGAATCACCGGGCCGTTAAAAGCGTAACTTGCGGCTACGGAAGTTTCGGGCGTTGTGGAAAAAGAGTCGTTGTAATATTTCACTCCGTCTTTTTCGCGGATTAGTTCGAGCCGGTGAGGCAATCCCGCAAACGTATACACAATTTTCTGAACCGCGGGAATAGGCACGTCCAAAGCCCGCGCGGCAGCAACAGCCGCGACAACATTCTCCAGATTATGTTTTCCCGGAAGCGCAACTTTTGCGGTATCGCCGATCATTTCACACTTCACGCCGATGCAGTTCACGATCTTCGGACCCATAATGTGGGAGCCGTCTCCGGAACTTTCTTTCGTGCTCACGAACAGTTTTTTTGCGGGCGTAAGTTTGGCAAACTCTTCCGTGTATGCGTAGTCCTTGTTCAAAACGGCAAAATCTTCCGGCTTCTGGAAGCGCACGATCGAACTTTTTGCTTCGCGATATTCCGCCACGTCTTTATGGTAATCCATATGTTCCGACGTCGTCATGACAACGACTGCTACATGGGGACTCATCTTCAGATCCTGTAACTGAAAACTGGAAAGTTCCAGAACGACAATCGAATCTTTGCTGAGTGCATCAATAAAATTCAGGGGAGATTCACCAATGTTGCCTCCAAGGTATGCGTCAAAACCGGCCTCTTTGAGCATTAAATGGATAAGCGTTGCCGTTGTTCCTTTTCCTTTCGTGCCGGTAACTCCAACAATCCTGCACGGACAGTTTTCAAAAAAATATTGCGTCGTGCTTGTAACGGTAATCCCCTTTTTGCGGGCTGAGTCCAGACGGTTCGTGTGAATTCCGGGACTGCGAAAAAGTACCTGACATTCATACATTTTTGTAAACGCATCGGGTCCCAAAACCATCTCAATGCCGGCGGGAACATCGGGTGCAACATTTTTTTCATCAAAAATCTGCACGGAAGAAAACCCTTTCCGCTTTAAATATTGGGCGAGCGCGACACCCTCAACGCCTCCCCCAACGATGCCTATTTTTGTAGCCGTATCCATTACGGAACCATCTTAGTATGAACGCCAGGCGTATTCAAATAGCGATTAATATTGACAAAAAAAATAATGAGCAGCTAAATACTGCCGTTGATTTTTCCTCACTTGCCCGGAAATAACGGGGAAATGGCGGACAAATCGCGACCTTTGTTAACTTGCATTACGAATGTTGAAACGGTCATAACCCTGGGGAGGGCACATGTCTGACAACACGAACAAAAACCTGATCCTGCTGGTGGAGGATGAGGAAGATAACATCGGGCTCATCGGCGAGATGCTGGATGAGGAAGGGTTCTCGTTCATTGTGGCCAGGAATGTGGACGAAGCCATGTCATTGTATCCGAGGGCACAGGCGATCGTCATGGACGGTCAGATTCCGGGGGCAGACCCCCATACCGTCGGGCTGGTGAGATACATCAGGAACAACGGTTTCACGGGACCGATCATCGCGAACTCCGCTTCGTCGAAGATCGGAGGCGAGCTCGTGGATGCGGGGTGCAGTCACATGCTGAACAAGTTGCAGCTCTATCCTGAGCTGCCGAAGCTGCTGAGAAGCCTGGGTCTGTAGTCTGGAGAAAGATCGCCGCGTTCAATCACGCACATTCAGCAGCGCGGGGAGGAGTCCTTGAGACTCCTCCCCGCCGGCTC
>DATDOI010000074.1:0-10822 GCA_035293325.1 Candidatus Altimarinota bacterium | reverse complement strand
AAGCCGGACGCGATGCTGTGGGGCGTTTTGCTTGGCGCAACGCTTATGGCGGGTGTCAGTTTTCTGGACGACATGTTCGGGCTGAGTCCGTGGTTGAGACTGGGCGTACAGATTCTGGCGGCACTGATACTTGTTTTTTCCGGCATTGGCATTACCTCGATTTCCAATCCTGTGGGTGGGCCGATCATCCTGGACTCTTTTACCGTTCAGCTGACGCTTGACCACGTTTATTCCATCGCGGTCCTTTCCGCTCTTTTTACGATATTGTGGGTTGTCGCCATTGTGAACACCATGAACTGGCTGGACGGGCTGAACGGCCTGCCGAGCGGTGTGACTGTCATTGCGGCATTCACTCTTTTCTTTTTGAGTATCCGTCCCGAAATACATTACGATCTTGGAACGCAGGCTCCCGTTGCCATGATGAGCATTATTCTTTTCGCCTGCACACTGGCTTTCTGGTTTTTTGATTTCTATCCGGCAAAAATTCTTATGGGGGACACGGGAAGCATGTTTATCGGTTATCTTCTCGCGACGCTCGCTATTTTTTCCGGCGGGAAGGTGGCTACGGCTTTTCTGGTTCTGGGATTCCCGATTCTGGATGCCATGTGGGTGATTGCCCGGAGAATCGTGCAAAGAAAATCTCCAATGAAAGGGGACCTGAAACATCTTCATCACCGGCTGCTGGAAGTCGGGTTGAGCCAGAGGAAAGCCCTCCTGCTTCTTTACGGGCTTTGCGCGGTTTTTGGAGGCATCGCGGTTTTTCTTGAGGGTATACAGAAACTTTACGCTATTATTGTCTTGGGTATTTTTATGGTGATTGTCGGGTTTATGGCCGTGAAGCTTTCTAAAAAAAGATCGGCATGAAAAAAATGGCAGCCCGTTTTGCGTCGTTGAACTTTTCGTCGTTGAACGAATCGCTCCTGTACCTGAATCTTTTTTTTCTCCAGAGCTACCTGATCCGTTTCCAGATCGGTCCGTACCCGACAAACCTGCAGGAGGTTCTGTTGGCTTTGCAGGCGGTTTTATTTCTGGGCGCGGTGCTCCGCGGCGGGCGGTTTATGGAGATGCTCAGAGGTTTGCGTCATCATTGGGTTCTTCTCACCTTCGCGGCACTTTCACTCACAACGATTTTCACGCTTCCGCTGGAGAACGGGCTCGATTTTTTCCGCCATTCCAGGTTCCTGGCATGCGCACTTCTTTTGAGTTTTGTTTTTGCCGAAACGCTTCGTAGTGATGAACAAAGGATGAACGGGTTCCGTTTTTTGACCTCCGGCGCGCTTCTTTTCGGCATTTTTTCCCTTCTCTGGAATCTTGCGGGACAGAACGTCACGTACGATTATCGCCTTCAGGGGCCTCTGGATTCCGCCGTGTATCTGAGTTACTATCTGACGCCGTTTTTTCTGTTTTCCGTTTTTGATCTTTTTGAGCATCACTGGAAGAAAGAGGAGCTCTGGAAGAACTACATTACTATCGCTCTTTTCCTCCTCCTTATTATAGGGACCCGTTCTCTGGGGTCGCTCGTGGGCGGGTTTGCGGTTCTGGCTCTTTATTTTTACAAGCGCAGCGATCTGAATTTTTTCAGGAAGGGATGGCTGAAGGTAGCCGCGGTTTTTTGCGGACTGATTCTGGTGACCGCAATTTTTGTGGTTAAAATTCTTCCGTCCCTGCAGACTCATAACACGAGTCTGGGTGAGCGGAATGAGATCTGGGCTACTTCAGTGGAGCTGCTCCGGGATCCCGGCACGGTGCTGTTTGGCCTCGGGTTGGGACAGTTTGAGGCCAACTACATCAACAACGTGGACCGTGTGCTCGGGCATAAACCTCTCGACTACAACATTCTGCAACCTCACAATATTTTTCTGCTCTTCATCTTTCAGTTTGGCATTTTGGGACTCCTGTTTTTATTTTTTTGCATGGGGCGGCTGGCTTTTTCGCTTTCAAGCGCTGAAGGCCGGACTCACGGTGTGATGGGATTTTTCAAAAAGGATAAACCTTTTGGGGTAAGCGCGGTTGCCGGTTTCCTTCTTCTGTATTTCTTTCTGCACGGACTTATTGATACTCCGTTTTTTAAGAACGATCTGCTGATACTCATGGTGCTGTTTATGGAGGTCTCTTTCCAAAAACGCGATTGACGGCCGACGCCAGAAGCTTTAACTTTCGGCCATGACGAATGTGGTTGAAGAAATCAAGGACCGCCTGGCGATTGAAGATCTGGTGGGCCAGTATGTGCAGCTTAAAAAGATAGGGAGGAGCTTCAAGGGGCTCTGTCCTTTTCACACGGAGAAGACACCGAGCTTTATCGTGAGTCCTGAACGCGGTATAGCATACTGCTTCGGCTGTAACCGCGGTGGAGACATTTTCCGTTTCATTCAGGAGATGGAAGGGGTGGATTTTTCCGATGCGCTCAAACTTCTTGCGGAAAAAACAGGAGTAAAACTGGAACAACATCGCTTTCAGCAGCCTAAAGTCAGCGGTGACGAACGTGAACAGCTTATTCAGCTTTATGAAAAGGTAACAAGATTTTATGAGAGTCAACTATGGAGCACCGAAAAGGGGAGTAAAGTTCTTGAGTATCTCCGCCGCCGCGGTTTGACAGATGAGAGCATAAAGGCGTGGCGTATCGGTTTTTCGCCAGATTCGTATGAGGAGACCTATCAGCATCTTTTGAAGGAGGGGTTTACAAAGAAAATGCTGGTATCTGGTGGCTTGGCAATGACCCCCGAGACAACTGTAGAAAAAATTTACGACAGATTTAGGGGGAGGCTGATGTTCCCCATTTTTGACACTCTTGGCAGAGTTGTTGCCTTTGGCGGCCGCGCCCTTGCCAAAGAGCAGGAACCAAAGTATTTGAACTCCCCGGAGACCCCCGTGTACCACAAAAGCAGTATCCTGTACGGTTTTTATCAGTCAAAACCGGGTTTGAAGCATCTGGAGGAGGTCGTCATCGTGGAGGGGTATATGGATGTGATCGCCTCGTTTCAGGAAGGCGTGACGAACGTTGTAGCTCCGTGCGGAACGGCTCTTGCAGCTAGGCAGATCCGCCTGCTCAAGCCTTTTGTGAAGAGTCTTGCCCTGTGTTTTGATACGGATATGGCAGGACAGGAGGCTGCCAGGCGGGCGTATGAACTGGCTCAGGAGTTTGAAGTTGGAGTCAAAACAGTTGTTCTGCCGGAGGGCAAAGATCCTGCGGAGTTCGCCCTGAACCATAAGGGGGAGCTGGCGGCCGTGATGAAGCAGGCAGTGCCATACGCCGATCACTTCTATAAGCGTCTTCTGGAAACGTTCGGGACGGCAGATCTGTCAGCGAAAAAAGCTATACTTAACGATTTTCTTCCGTTTTTCAGCCAGCTTAAAAGCGCTGTGGAAAAGGATGAGTATGTCCGTCGGCTGGCGCATGACCTCGATCTGAAAGAGGTTCAGATTTATGACGAAATCAAGAACTTTAAACTTCCGGTGAACCATCCCGCCCGTTTTCATTCCGCTGTTGGGACTGGAGAGGACCCGGTTCAGAGCAGGAAAAGAAGCGCGGAAGAGCTGCTTTTAGGCTTTCTTTTAGAGTTTCCAAGGGTGGGTAAACTTTTTGCCCCTAAAATAGCCGAAGAGTTCTTTTCTGAAGCCTTAAAACCTATTTACAAGGCCATATCTCAACAGTATAATGACCACGGCTTCGAGTCCGTACAGGACATTATGGAGGCTTTACCGCATGAACTAAAGGAAAATGCCGCTCTCCTTTCACTCTATGTTGCCGAGAAATACGGCGAGGTGAGTGAGGAGGTGGTGGAGAAGGAGCTGGCGGCACTTGCTTCACATGTGCAAAAAAAGAGGATGGATGGCCTTCGCCGCGACCTCCATAAACAGCTTACCACTGCGGAAAAAGAAGGGAATAAGGATCTGAGTCATGACCTTCTGAAGCAACTGAACGAAACGCATGCGATGTAGACCGGGCAGGCGAGGTGTAAATTAATTTCCATATGGCACAACAGCGAAAATTTATCACGCAGCCCTCTGACGAGAGGCTCAATCAGTTTCCGGCGGCAGTGCGTGACCTTGTTAAAAAGGGCCATGAACACGGTTTTGTCACGCATCAGGAACTTTTGAAGGCGATGCCGAACGTGGAAGACGATCTGCTCATTCTTGATGAGCTGTATGCTCTTTTTTACGATCTTGGTATCGAGGTGATCGATACAAAGGAGACCATGATTTTAAAGTCGGAGAAGGAGATTGATGAGAAAAAAGTCGTTGAAGAGAAGGTTAAAAAGGTGTCTTCCAATCAGGTGGAGTTGCGCGAAATTGCGAACGACTCCATTCGTCTTTATCTTTGCGAAATCGGCAAGGTGCCGCTTCTGACGGCAAAAGAGGAAGTGGATCTGGCCCGGCGCATCAAGAAGGGTGATCAGACCGCCAAAAAACAGCTCGCTGAAGCAAACCTCCGTCTGGTAGTGAGCATCGCCAAAAAATACATAGGCCGTGGTCTTTCTTTCCTTGATCTCATTCAGGAAGGAAACATCGGTCTTTTCAGGGCCGTGGAAAAATTTGATCCGGACAGGGGTTTTAAATTTTCGACCTATGCAACGTGGTGGATTCGTCAGGCTATTACGCGTGCCATTGCTGATCAGGCCCGCACGATACGCATTCCCGTCCACATGGTTGAGACCATCAACAAACTTACTCATGCCCAGCGTCGTCTGGTGCAGGAGCTCGGACGTGAACCTCTCGTGGAAGAACTGGCCGCCGAAATGGATATGGATGAAAAAAAGGTTCGCCACATTCTCAAAATTTCTCAGGATATCGTTTCACTGGAAGCGCCCGTCGGCACGGAGGAAGACAGCAAACTCGGTGATTTCATTGAAGATGATGACGCGCAGTCTCCCCTTGAAGCCACCAACCGGCAGCTCATCAAAGAGAACATTCACGAAATGTTGCAGTACCTTTCCCCGCGCGAGCGAAAGATTATTGAAATGCGTTTTGGGCTCAAGGACGGTGTCGGACATACGCTGGAAGAGGTTGGACATGAGTTCGGGGTAACCCGCGAGCGAATCCGTCAGATTGAGGCCAAAGTTTTGCAAAAAATGAAGGAGCACCCGACGAGCGTGAAGATCAGGAGTCAGTAGTCAGGGCTCCGGCAAGGTCAAATAACATATTTTATTTTTTCGTTCCATGGCTGATACAACAACGCAATCCCAGAGCGACGAGAGCCGCATTACGCTCGTAACGCGCGAAGGTTTTGAAAAGCTCAAAGAGGAGCTTGAACTGCTGAAGAATGTCAAACGCAAGGAGGTTGCCGTAAGAATCAAAGAGGCTATTTCATACGGTGATTTATCAGAAAATTCCGAATATGAAGAGGCCAAAAATGAACAGGGTTTCGTTGAAGGCCGAATTGCGGAACTCGAAGATAAGGTAAAATATGCCAAAATCATCGAGGAAAAGGCACACGTTGCAACGGTGCAGCTGGGAACGAAAGTTGTGATCAAAAGTCTTACGGACAGGAAATCCAAGCCGGAAGAGTATGTTATTGTTGGCTCCACGGAGGCTGATCCGCTCGACCATAAAATTTCGAACGAATCACCCATCGGTTCGGCGCTTCTCGAAAAAAAGAAGGGCGACATCGTAAAAACGTACGTTCCATCCGGAGTGGTGGAGTATGAAATTGTGCAGCTTGATTAATCAATGAAGAACAGTTCCAGAGCCAAAGCGGGGTCTTCAATTGGACGCTTTATACTCAAGCTTTTCACGGTTTTGCTTTTTGTCGCCGTGGCGGGCGTGACGCTCTTTTTTGCTTACGGTTATCGTTTCGATGTTGAAGGGCAGAGCGTTGAAAAAACGAGCATCATTGATCTGGCGAATCGGGCGAGCGATGTCAGGGTCTCTGTGGATGCGCAATTAGTGTCGGAGTTTATGCCCGTTCAGCTGAAGGGTATTCTGCCTGGCCTTCATACATTGAACATCACCAAAAAAGGGTTCAGGCCATGGGCTAGAACCCTCACGGTGAATGAGGATATCGTGACTATTGTCGAGGATGTTCTTCTCGTTCCGGAAGACGTTTCGTCTCTGATACAGGAGGCAGTTCAGTTTGGTCCGGAGGATGTGATTTATCCGGGAGACGGCTATCTGCTCGCTTTCAGTCCGGGAAGTCAGGTGCTCAGCATCGTTGAGCTGTTTAACAGCGGTTCATTTAAAGAAGAGGAGATCGGCTTTTATAGAGCCGGCCTGGTTGCGGTTGAAACGATGCCGGGGCAGAGATTTCTGCTCCATTTTGATGACGGACTTTCGGCATATGTAAGTTTTTCCGAGAGAGTCTTCAAGACGTTCGCGCCGAAAACGGGAGCCCGGAAGATCCGCGTTGACGCGGACAGACGCCTTGTATATTTTCTCGCGGACGGATCTTTATACCGCATGGAATTTGATGCGGCGGGGGAGATTCCCCTTGAGGATTATTCACTTTTTGAGTTCCGCAAGGATGTTGCCGACTATGAGATTGACGAATCGGGGAACGTTTATTATATCACGGGAGGGGTTCTTCTTGGGGGCGCCGAGACCGGCATACCGGGCTGGATCGCCCGGTTCCCGACTATTCTTGGCGCCGGGGATCTCACGAATCTGAGCATTATCCAGGAAGGTTCCCATGTTGCACTGGTGGTTCGTTCCGATTCTGATAAGCGGTATCTGTTTTTCCTGGATGAAAACCGTGAATTGATGCTGCTGGCTCAAAAGCTCAAAGGCAGCCCTTTTCTCACTGATCATGGGGATTATCTTTACGCCGATACCGATGGGAACATATTCGTCTATAACGGGAAAAAGGCTGAGACGATCCCTCTTACCACGATCGAGGGGAATTTTGAACTCCTGGGATGGTTTGCTGACCGTTCACATTTTCTGGTGCTGGAAGAGGGAAAACTCGTGCTCCATGATATTTTCGATGCGAATGTCACCGAACTGCTTTCTGAATACCCGGCAGACAGAACTTTTATATCGGGGAAAATCCTCTTCTTTTTGAAGGGCGGAGTGTTGAACTCTCTCTCCTGGATTGAGGAATAGCCGGATTGTGCCTCGCATCGGGCGAATTTCGTGGGGTCTACTTCCTTTTCTTCCGCGGAATGTATTTATTGAGCTCTTCCCTGTCATGGCGGAGTTTTTTTTCTTCCGGGTACTCCCGGGTGTATGCCTTCATCAGCCTGTAGATCAAGTAGCCTGTTATGCCCAGAACGACAAAAAGCATCAGTCTCATGGAGAAAAAAGGCACTGCAGAGCCGCGACTGAGTAAATAGAGCGCCAGTAAAACGGCTGCCGTAATCAGCCTGGTCGGATAACTTCTGAACGTTTTTTTGAAAGATTTGTCGTTTTTGCTTGCTCTGATCCGTACAATGATAAAGACCGCAGCGGCGATCAGCATCGCTGTCAGAATCCACAGAGGAATGGCGTACTGGAACAGCCGGCTCGGGTTTGGCTGAAAGAAATAAATGAAAATCTGATTAATCGTTTCCATGGGGTTTTTTAAAGCGAACGTACAAGAGCATACCGCCAACCAATATTCCAAGTAAAGCGTAAATAAAGCCCTCTCTCAGGTTCAGTATCAGGTTGCTTTCGTCCCCCCGCAGAAACTCCTCTATAAAGCGTAAAAATGCATAACCGGTCATCGCCAGGAGGCTTATGTTCCCCGGTTCCTTGCTGATTTTATGGTTGAAAAGTTCAAAGAGCACCCCGGCAAGTATTGCCGTATACAGGGCGGCGTAGAGCTGCGTCGGGTGAATGGGTACGGCATAGAGCGAGTTTTCAACCACAACGCCCCACGGCAGATCCGTTTCACGGCCAAAGTTACGCCCGTCCAGAAACGCCCCTGCGTTGCTGAAGGCCATGCCCCCCAGGATACTTACCGCCATAACGTCCAGCCACTTGAAAATGTTTTCTCCCTCTTTTTTTGCAAAATAGGCAACGGCAGCAAGGATTCCTGCAACCGCTCCCCATGGCGACAGCCCTTTGTCCCATATATAGAAGATCTGTAAAAAGCTTTCCAGATTCAGGTCCGTCAAGAAAAGCGCGGAGTTTCGCGCGACATAGAAAAGACGCGCAACGATAAGTCCCGCAAAAAATATCGCCAGGCTGTTATCGGCCAGGAATTTCAGCCTGAGCCTGGTTTTCTGGCTCAGTTTATTGATGATCAGCAGCGCTGCAAAAAAACCGATCGCAACAAATATCCACAGGGAATAAATAGTCACGGGCCCGAGCTCGAGCAAAATCGGATACATGGCTAGAAATTAAGGTAAATCAGCAGGCTGCTGAGGAGGAAGGTTGGTGCGATGATGAGCGTGGCAGCTTCGCTTTTTCTGAAGAAATTGATTTTAACGCTCATAGCTCCGTGAAGAAGGAAAAGCGTCGTGAGAAAATATTTCAGGAAGCCCGAGCGGAAAATGTAGAACATGCCCGGGATTTCAACCGTACCAAGATCTTTTGAAACGGCGTAAATCGAAATGAAATAGTAGATCAGATAGAAGGTTAAAAGCCACCCGGTGAAAGAAACGATCTCGTGCGTCAATTTTTCCAGCCCGGTAATCACCCCTGATGCCCGCTGAGTATCAACGACTTTCCGTTCCGTATCGTGCAGAAGTTTTTTAAGGCGCTTTTTTTCCGCCCACAGCCGTTTCAACCCTTCTTTGGTTTCATGCTTGAATTCGGGGTTTGGAGACTGGAAATAAAGCGATATATACTGCCATATCTGGTCGTTTATAACGGCGATATCTTTTTTGATCCCGATAATTTCGGGCGTTTCCCGGTTTGCGCCGATCAGGAAACTTACAAAAATATCCAGAAATTTGTTCAGTCCGGAGGGAGCAGGATTATTCACGATGTTATCCATGCGCCATTTCCTGAGTTCGTCCGTTATGCTCAACCCCTTTTTTGTCTTGCCGCGACGCAGCTGCATCATCATGCTTTTGGCCTCTACCACCATCTTGGTCCGTTCTTTGGTTTTGGTATCTTCATAGAGGAAAAGTTCCTCCTTCTGAAGGAACTCCAGTAGCTCTTCCGCTGATTTTCGAACGTAATCCAGATTGGTGCTGCTCCTGATGCGCAGAATTTTTTCCACGTACTGACGCAGCTTCTGTTTTGTTTCGGGTTTCATGTCCTTCTCGTACAGGTCGAGCATGTTTTTCACTTTCGAAAGGACGAACTCGATCTGTGCTTTCAGAACATCCTGCTGCTGTTCAAACTCTTTCAGATCTTTTTCCTCATTCGTCTCTTTCTTGCGGGTGAGCATCGTTTCTTCCTCCAGTTTTGTCTGGAGGTCGAATGCGCCTTTTTTCCGTTCCGCGTCTTTTTGGGCTTCGGGAAGACCGTTGTCTATCACGTATTCCACCTGGAACTCGTATTCGTATATCAGACGCTTGTAGGCGCCGTAGCGATCCGGTGACTGAATCGTCCCCACCACGCGCTTCTGATTTTTATCTATCGCGGCGAACTCAAAAGTTGGTACCACCTCACCCCCCTGGGGTGCCGTTTCTTCCGCCGTTTCTTCAATCGCGATAACCGAAAAACCCAGCTCATTCAGCTCCTGGCGCGCGCTGTTAACGTCCGGCGCGCCGATGGTTCCCTGAAGCTGCCGGTTATCCTGATTAATGACAATGTATCGGTATTTTGGCATTTGTTAGCGATAAGGTGTTTGCTTTACAAACTGGTTTTTTGGCTAGCTGCTTCGCTTTGCTCGCAGTTTTTTCCGGAATTTTTTACCGGCTTCAATAAAGCTGTGAAACAGCGGATGCGGCTGATTCGGTCTGGAAAGAAATTCGGGATGGAACTGGCAGCCCAGCATGTAGGGATGATCTTTCAGTTCGGCGATCTCAACAAGATTGCCTTTCGGGAAAATTCCCGCGGTGAGAAGCCCCGCTTTTTCAAATTTATCACGGAAGCTGTTGTTGTATTCGTAACGATGGCGGTGCCTTTCTTCAATGAGACTTTTTCCGTAAATTTTCCGGGTTTTTGTGCCCGGTTGAAGTTTGCACGGGTAGGTTCCGAGCCTCAGTGTGCCGCCTTTATCACGATCCTTGTACTGACCCGGCATGAAGTGAATCACGTAGTATTTTCGATCCAGTCTGCCCTCCTCATCGAACTCTTCCGAAGTATAATGGTTGTCTTTCAAAAGATGTCGCGCAAATTCGATGGTCATGATCTGCATTCCAAGGCACAATCCCAGATAAGGTTTTTTCTTTTCGCGGCAGTATTTGGCTGTGAGAATCATACCTTCCGTTCCGCGTATTCCAAATCCCCCGGGCACGATTACTCCATCCGCGTCATGCAGAAGTTTCCATGCAGGCTTGTCCTGTTTTTCCAGTTTTTCCGCGTCCACCCACGAAAGGTGAAGATCCAGTTTTTGATGGAAGCAGGCGATTTTCAGCGATTCCAGAACGCTCAGGTACGAATCATCGAGGCCCGTATATTTACCGACCAGCGCGATTTTTATCGGATCGCGTTTGGCCCTGATTTTTCCGACGAGCTCTTCCCAGTCTTTTATTTTTGGATGCAGTTTCCCCAGCCCCATGCGTTCGCCTATCTTTTCAGCCATCTGGTTCTCCTGATAGTTTATCGGAACTTCGTAGATGGAGTTGACGGTTGGCGCGGGGATAACGTGATTTTCGTCTACGTCGCAGAACAGCGCGATTTTTTTGAGCAGCTCTTTTTTGATGGGATGGTCGGCCCGCGCCAGGATGAAATCCGGTTGAATACCCATGGCTCTCAGTTCGCGAACGGAAGCCTGAGTCGGCTTGGTCTTGAGTTCTTTTGAACCCGCGAGGTAGGGGAGCAGCGTCAGGTGTACAAACAGCGTATTCTGATG
>DATDOI010000073.1:0-3739 GCA_035293325.1 Candidatus Altimarinota bacterium | reverse complement strand
AACTCCGGCTGGTCCAGAACATCAATATTCAAAATCTCCATAATCGGTTTTTCATCCTTCGTGTAGGTGATGACCCCACGCACTTCCACCGTAACGCTGGAATATCTTTCATCATCGAGATTGATCGCCAGACTTTTCAGAAGGATAGTGCTTCCGTCATCAAGTTGGAGCAAATGTGTTCCGGCACTCTCGGTGCGAATGCTTCCAAGAGATTTGATGATACCCACACGCCGGTCGAGCGGCATCTCATCAATATGTCCCGCATCTTTATTCTGGGACTGGCAGCCGGAAAAAAGGAGAAGCACAGCAAAAATAAGGGAAAAAGTGGAGCGTGAGAATGGACGTGAAGAAATCATGGGACGTGTCGTCGTTAAGATGATAAAAAAGATTTTAGAATTGTGCCGTTGCGGGCGGATTCAGACCAAGGTGACGGTAGGCGAGTGGTGTTGCCTTCCTTCCGCGTGAGGTTCTTTCCAGAAAACCGAGTTTCAGCAAAAAGGGTTCATAAATATCTTCCACCGTATTTTCCTCCTCGGAAATGGAAGCCGCAATGGTATTAAGGCCGACCGGGCCTCCGTTAAACTTCGAAATGAGAGACTCAAGAATACTTCGGTCAATATGGTCGAGTCCGAGCGGATCTATCCGTAGATCGGCAAGGGATTCCTCAACAACGTCGAGCGCTATAACGGACTTATCGTGAACTTCAGCGTAGTCACGCACGCGCCGCAGCAGGCGGTTTGCAATTCGCGGCGTCTGTCTTGCGGATACGGCAATCCTTCTGGCTGCCGTGGTTTCAATGTTACATTTCAATATTTCCGCGGACCTTTCAATAATTTTCTGGATGCTGTCCGGATCATAAAAATCCAGATGAAAAAGAGACCCAAACCGGTCGCGAAGAGGGGAGGAAAGCATGCTCATTTTCGTGGTTGCTCCGATAAGCGTGAACTTCGGCAGTTTCAAACGCATCGTTCGCGCCGACGGCCCCTTCCCTATAATCAGATCAATGCCGTAGTCCTCCATTGCCGTATAGAGAACCTCTTCAACCGCAGGTTTCAGCCGGTGAATCTCATCAATGAAAAGCACATCCCGGTCGCGCAGGTTCGTGATAATGGCCGCTATGTCACCCTGCTTTTCAAGCGCAGGGCCGGAAGTGACCCTTATATTCACTCCCATTTCGTGGGCGATGATGTTCGCCAGCGTCGTTTTTCCGAGTCCGGGAGGACCATGAATGAGCACATGCTCAAGGCTTTCCTTCCTCTTTTTCGCAGCCTCAATGAAAACACGGAGATTTTTCTTCACCTCCTCCTGACCAATATACTCCGCGAGTTTTCGCGGTCGTACATTCAGTTCAAAGGCCGAGGACTCCTCTTTACTGTCTTCGGGTGATACGAGCCTCTTCGTCGACGCTGTAGCGCGCTTTATCATCAATGGTGCTTAAACCTGCTGCACCTATTCTATGCGGTTTGACGTTCAGATGGTAGATAAAATGCTTAATACCCTCAGGATCCGGCGCATTTGTAAAGGAAATCGTGGTCTTGGTTGAAGCGGTTTCGAGCTTGAACAAACCGTAGTCAAAGATAGGCAGAAATGAAAGAATACCCGCCTCCTGCGTGCCGATATCCTGAATATCTATGAGCTCCGCTTCATGTTCAGCGCGGTCAAATATGCTTTTCCAGTCAACGTGAAGCACCCGCTGATTGGTTATAATCAGACGATCAAGATAATAAAGCACCGTATCGTACACAGCGATAAGGAGGAACACAATGGTTATTACCGCATACGTAATACCGAGCTGCTCACGGGTAAGAAGCGTCGAAAAGAATGAAGCAAAAAAGTAAAAAGGAGCGCTTATGATCGCAAAGCCAAAAATCCTTATGACCAGAGGCATCGGATGATGGTAGAACGTCTTAACGTGTTGTTCTTCGGGCTGAAGATGCATAAACGATAGGATGTGGTGAGATTCATATAAAACCACATCTTGCCATTTAGTGCAAGTTTTTCTGCGGCGCTATGCCCATGATTGGCCTATGAAAGTTTGAACCGGGCCTTAAAGTCCTCCCACTCTTTTTTTACTCCTTCAACATTGCCGTCGAAAAAGTGGTAAAAATTGTTGGCAGCCACGGCATTTTCCACGTTTCTTTTTGCGTGTTCATAGGCATCCTTGCGATACATACCGTACTGAGGGTCCTCAAAAAGTTCACGCGCATGAATAATGGCAATTCGTGCCAGCTTCACATAGATAGAGGAAGCAAGCCGCGAAAATTCACGTGTCAGTTCCGTCACATCCTTGCCAGCCTCTTTCGCTTCCTGAACGGCATGAAAAGCATCATCAACAGCCCTTCTCGCCGGATGCGCATAGGTACGCATACCGGGAATAAAGCGTTCATCTTTGTAAATTTTGTACAAATCATCGTGAGTTCCGGTCATCAGTTCCTGGCCCATAAGCTGCGTATCCAGATGGCGGATTGTATCAAGGGGGTCTTTTGACTTCACCTTTTCCGCTGCCTCATCGCGCAATTTTTTATCAACGAGAGGTTCACCGGCAACCATAGGTTCAATCGGCCTTCCAGTGATGGACGTTTTTCCAAGCTCATAATCCTCACCTCCCGGCCAGTACCTTTCAGTGGAAAATCTGCCTCCATCATAGCCATGAGCAGCGTTAATACCGTAATTTGCGCATGTGACGGCAAAATCCAGACCCTGCGCGTTAAGCGTGTGAACGCCTGGCCCTTCCATAAGGGCACCATTCAGCCCCATCTGCGAGTCATCCGGTTTCCCTTTTTGTTTGTCCAGTAATGCCTCATTCGTACCGAGCGTATTATTGGCCTGGGTCGCATCGCCAAAATCAACGACGGTTGTAATAAGTCCTTCCTGCCTGAAACGGCACAATGTCTGCCAGAATTCGTTGCGTCTGTTCCGGATACGATTTTGTTCCGGATCCATGAGGTTTTTCGGATTCTGCCACGTTTTTAAGGGAGACAGAACTGTAGTTTTTATTCCCAGCTCATTGAGGCGCGTGAGCAGTTTTCTGGTTGCCTCCACATACTCCTGCTCCGGCATCCGGGAAGAAAAAAGTTCGCGATCAAATGTGAGAACAGCGGAAGCTTTTTTCAGCTTATCGGCCGGCGTTTTCTGGACCACCTGCTCAAAATTCTGCAGCATCGTTGCCGGATCTCCTCCCGGCACGTATTCCGGTTTTGCGCCTCTAAAATTGTCGGCAATCCCTTTACTGAGACTTCCCCCCAATACGTAAACCGGCATATCAACCATCAGTTCGTGACGCTCTATAAGTGATGTGGGGCGCAGGCGCGGTACTTTTGATGATGCGGGAAGTCGCTCCCAGAAAAGTTTGGATGCCTGATAGCTGGCCTGAATTTCTGTGTTATGTTTCTGTAAATATGATTCACGCATGCCCTCGGGCAATGCCGTATATTCCCTCTGATGGGGCCACGAAAGGTACCTCCAGGTCGCCTTTTGGTCCGGATGTTCCGGCGCGGAGGGATGGGTGAGCGTGTAGTTTGATTTGAAAAGCTCACGACTCTGGAGAACAGTTTCGGCAGGGCTCTGTTTCTGCGTATCTATTGGAATACCGGCGCCCTTCCGGTCCAGCTTTTCCCGACCCTCTTTTCCTTCCTCATGTTCAGGGTGAGGTTTCTCACGGTGAAACACCAGCCTGTGCCGGCCTTTGAAAGGAGAACTTCTGAGACAGGAAAATATCTTTATAAACATCTATAAATTA
>DATDOI010000072.1:0-4044 GCA_035293325.1 Candidatus Altimarinota bacterium | reverse complement strand
GACACCACGCGAACTTTTCTCCGGATCGGCGATGAGAGCGAGCGGATCTGCATCCATTCCTTCCATGTCAGCTTTTTCCCATAGTATGCCGTCGAGTGAATAATAGAGTCCCTTTGTCGGCATGAGTGAGTTTGGACCCTGATTCCACACATAGATCGTTCCGGTTCCATAACTTGCCGTCATCAGATGGAAATCTGCTTCACCGCTTAAGCTTAATGTTTCCCAGGTTTTTCCATAATCTGTGCTTTTCATCAGGCCGACCGGGTTTTTAAGGCTTGAGTCCGGACCCGGGTGCCCGCTGCTTAATAGTTTTTCTCTGGTGGCCGAGAACCCCATGTAGTCATTTTTAACGCCTTCGGGTTCATACCATTGATTGTCTGACCACAAAAACAGTCCGTCATGTGTTGCAATAATGAGCACTTTTCCGTCCTCTGCCAGCCCGATGCCGTGGAGGTGCTCAATCATTGGTTTGCTGATGGGTTTTCCGAGGTTGCTCGTGGCGGCCAGTTCAGGTGTCTGGGTTTTCGTTTCTTGAGATGCATTTGTTTCTGGAGCGGGTTCTGTTGAAGCACAGCCCGTAAATGCGAGAACCCAAAAGATGATCAGTAGTTTTTTTATCATAGTGATTTTTTAAAGGGATTCTTTTGAAAGTATTCTTCCATTTCCTTGTGGATAAATCCATTCGTGGTGAGGATCTCTTCCCCGAACAGATTGAGAGGTCCTCCAGTGGCGTTGGTTACTTTACCCCCTGCCTCCTGAATGATGACCACGCCTGCCGCCATATCCCAGGCTTTAAGACCAAACTCCCAGTATCCGTCAATTCGTCCTGCTGCGACGTAGCAGAGATCCAGTGACGCCGCCCCGCCGCGACGGATGCCGTGACAGCGCGTCTGGAAATGTTTGAAATGCGGGAAGTTCTCTTCCGTTACGCGCGGGTTGAAGCCCGTGGTGAGGAGCGACTCCTGAACGGTTTTCACGTTTGAAACATGAATTGGTTTTCCGTTCAGCGTTGACCCCAGTCCTTTCACTCCTATATAGAGCTCCTGTAAAACGGGAGCATTTACCACGCCTAAAACCATTTCTCCGTTGACCTCCAGCCCGATTGAGATCGCGAAAAATGGATGTCCGTGCGCAAAGTTGGTGGTGCCGTCTATCGGGTCAATGATCCAGCGGTGAGTGGCGTTCTTTAGAGTGTCTGCAGCGCCGGTTCCACCCTCTTCGCCGATGATGGCATGGTCGGGATATCTCTGCCGGATATTTTTGACGAGAAACTCCTCCGTCTGTTTATCGAACTTTGTCAGAAGATCATGCTTCTCCCGGTCTTTGTACTCTATGGTAAGAGACTCGCCGATATGTTTTTTTAGAACCTCACCGGCCTGGAGGGCTATCTCTACAATGAAATCTCGATAGGTTTGCAAATTGTGTTCTGCCATAGAGGAAAAATTTTTTAAATGCGGATGGTAGCATTTATCATTTTTACATTACAATACTTTTTACGCCAGAAGCCTTGCTGGCGAAATGGATTTATTTTAAAAAGATCCGTTTTTTATAGTAAAAAATCAGGTTGGCTTTTTGAGCAAGGGGAATGAAGAAAATCCGACCCCATTTTCTTGACGAAGAAATATCAGAAGACTATCGTAGGGAATGTTCTATATTTAGTGGTAAGGCTTTCTAGGGCCACCTATATCTTGTGTGTGCCCCTGGTTTCTTAGGCTCTTGAGATCCCCCGAAGGGACTCTCGGTAAACTCATCTTTGAGGGTCGCGACGTCTCTTTGGAGGTCGCGGACGCGTCTCAAAGAGAGCAAAGAAACCGCTTACCGCTTATGCTTTTAGCTCTCAAAAAATAAGAGAACGATAGTCCCGGACAATATATATACAACGTTCACACCCTCTAATCGTTACACCCCCATGGTATCAACAAAACAAAAGGCAGCCCCCACCAAACTGCAGGAACGTGCAGAAAAAGGGCTGAAAATTCCCCGTTTTTTTACTGAAAAGGGCAAAGATCCATTTGCCGCTTTTGAGTATGAAAGGCGCACCTCAAAAATTACGAATCCTGACGGGTCCGTCGTGTTTGAGATGAAGAACCTTGAGGTCCCGAAGGGGTGGTCCCAGGTTGCCGCCGATATTATGGCGCAGAAATACTGCCGCAAAAAGGGTGTGCCGCAGAGGGACGAAAAAGGAAATATAAAAAAGGATGAGAACGGGAATGTTATCACCGGGGCGGAAACTTCCGTGAAAATGGTCGTGGGTCGCCTGGCAGCTACCTGGAGACACTGGGGTGAAACCAATAACTATTTTAATACGACCGAGGATGCTCAGGCGTTTGAAGATGAGCTCAATTATATGCTTACGGCTCAGATGGCTGCTCCCAACAGTCCTCAATGGTTTAACACCGGTCTCGCCCACGCTTACGGTATTACAGGCGATGCCCAGGGCCACTACTATATTGATCCGGACACCGAGAAGCTCACGAAATCCAAAGATGCCTACACCCGTCCGCAACCGCACGCCTGCTTTATTCAGTCGGTGAAGGATGACCTTGTGAATGAGGGCGGTATTTTTGATCTGATCACCCGTGAGGCGCTTCTGTTTAAGTACGGTTCCGGAACCGGTACGAACTTTTCAAAACTGCGCGGTCAGAATGAATCACTCTCCGGCGGTGGAAAATCTTCCGGCCTGATGAGCTTTCTGGCAGTTCTGGATCGTGCTGCGGGCGCCATCAAATCCGGAGGGACAACCCGTCGCGCCGCCAAGATGGTCTGTCTGGACATGGACCATCCGGAAGTCGAGGACTTCATTGACTGGAAAGTGATCGAAGAACAGAAAGTGGCGGCGCTTAACGCCGGCTCACATATCTGCTTTCAGGAACTCAAAAAGATCATTACAAGCGCGTATGAAAACGGGCTGGATCCGGAAAAGAATCCCCAACTCCGCAAACTCATTCGCGAGGCTGACGAAAAGTACGTTCCGCTGAAATACATCAAGCGCGTACTTCAGCAGGTGGAGGAAGGTTTGAAGCCGGAAGAGTTCGATTTCCGCCGTTACGATACGGATTTCCGCTCGGAGGCGTACCTGACGGTTGGAGGACAGAACTCCAATAACTCCGTTCGCGTTCCGAACACGTTCATTGATGCCGTGAAAAAGGACGGACAATGGGATCTTATCAACCGCACGGACAACAAAGTGTACAAATCCATGCCGGCGAGAAAAATGTGGGACAAGATCGCTTATGCGGCCTGGTCCTCCGCTGATCCCGGCATCCAGTACGACTCCACCATCAATGAGTGGCACACCTGTCCCGAAGACGGACGCATCAACGCCAGCAATCCCTGCTCCGAATACATGTTCCTGGATGATACGGCCTGCAACCTTGCATCGCTGAACCTCATCAAGTTCTACGACACCAAAACACAGACGTTCGATATTGATGCCTACAAGCATGCTGCACGTCTGTGGACGATTGTGCTGGAGATCTCCGTTTTGATGGCGCAGTTTCCTTCCAAATCCATTGCGACGCTCAGCTACGATTTCCGCACGCTGGGTCTGGGCTATGCCAACATCGGTACCCTTCTGATGCAGATGGGCATTCCGTATACATCTGAAGAGGCGTACTCCATCTGCGGTGCCATGACTGCCATTTTGTGCGGCGAGTCTTATGCGACGTCCGCTGAGATGGCTAAGATCATCGCTCCGTTCCGAAAGTATGAGAAGAATAAAGAACATATGCTTCGCGTCATCCGCAACCACCGCCGAGCCGCCTACAATGCGGCCAGGTCGGAGTATGAAGGTTTAACCGTTACTCCCCAGGGTATCAATCCGCTTTATTGCGGCGAGGCTCTTGTAGCCGCTGCCCGCGACGCATGGGATCGCGCTCTGGAATGGGGTGAAAAATACGGCTACCGCAACGCGCAGGTAACGGTGATTGCGCCAACCGGGACAATCGGTCTTCTGATGGATTGCGACACCACCGGCATTGAGCCTGATTTTGCTCTCGTGAAGTTCAAGAAGCTGGTTGGCGGGGGGTATTTCAAAATAGTGAA
>DATDOI010000071.1:0-2417 GCA_035293325.1 Candidatus Altimarinota bacterium | reverse complement strand
TTCCTTGTCTCGGAAGAGAATCAGATTCTGGACAATCTTTTGCGGCAGTATCCTCAGTTCTATCAGGATACGTTCTTTGCGATGAAACTCTCCGTTGAGACCGAGTGGCTGAAGCTTTTGCCGGAAGGTCCGGATAAGGTTGAAGAAAGGCAGACGATCATATCCACCAAGATAGATTTTCTGAAACAGCTTCAACTGTACTTCCTGGACGAACAGATCGCCCTGAACGACGCGCGCCTGGTAACCGTGCGTCTTATCAATGAAATCAGGGATCTGCAAACCGGAGATGCCGTGGGCGTGAATGAGCTCTTTGCCCAGAGGCTCAAAGATTACGGTAATTTTTTGCTTTTTTTGAATACGACGAATGTTTCACAACTTCGCGGGTCTTCCCCGGAGGTTCAGTATGAAGAGTTCAAGGTTCTTCAGAAAGAGGAGATTTCCATTGAAAAAGCTCTCAATGTGGTTCTGGGCGAAGATACGCTCGAGCAGCCGACACTTACCACTTCGGATATTTTGATTCAAATCCGTAAAGATTTTGAGAATCTCGGAGCTGCGAATCTTCAATTTGGCGCGATGACAGATACCGGCCAGCAACTGGTTGATGTCAGCGGTGAACTTGAGAATACATCATTTACGCTCAAGTATGACTGGGATAAGCAGCTCGTTTCCAATGTACGATCCGGCACGAAACTTCTTTCGGCGGAACCGGTGAGACTTGGCGCTCTTCCATCCCTGCTTGCTCCGCAACAGGCAACGCAGGAAACAAAAGAGACGCAAACTCAGCAACCACAGGCTGAGATGACCAAGGCGGAAAAGGTTGCGCTCTCGCTTCTGATTCAGAAATTAAAGGCGAATAACATCACGGTCGATCCAAAAAATATTGTCATTTCTGATCTTGATAAAGGTCTCTTCGTCATCAACGGGGCCACACTCACGGAAAATAAAAAGGTTCAGATAGCTTTTGTCTATCAGACCAAAGGGGATATCGTTACGTCCCTGATTGTCAGAACGCCCGTCGGCGACCGGAAGTTGACGGATACTATCAAACTGGCGGAGGTTTCGCCTGCCGCCGAGCAGGCTTATGCTGAGGGTGCTGCTGAAAAAGCCGCAGCTGATAACGAATAGGAGACTTTATTGATATTCGTGCGAGGAGGTTTGATTCCACACGCGCGTCATGCTATAGTCCCGCTGGACTTGGGTTTTCCAGGTCTTTATTTACTACGTTTTTGGCATCATGGAGGCAAAAATGAAGGACGATTCAAAAGAGACAAAGAAAAATACATACAGCGCCGAGAGCATCCACGTTTTTGAGGGGCTTTCCGCTGTACGAAAACGTCCGGGCATGTATATCGGAACGACTGACGTTGCAGGTCTTCATCATCTTGTCTGGGAGGTTGTGGACAATGCTATTGATGAGGCAATGGCCGGGTACTGCAAAAATATAGATGTTGTTCTTCACAAGGACGGGAGCTGTTCCGTAGATGATGACGGGCGCGGTATCCCTGTTGATACCCATTCAAAGACGAAGAAATCGGCGCTGGAAACCGTGCTCACGATTCTTCATGCCGGAGGTAAATTCGGAGACGGAGGATACAAAGTTTCAGGAGGGCTTCATGGTGTGGGTGTTTCCGTTGTTAATGCTCTTTCATCTGATCTGATTGCACAGGTGTATCGCGACGGTAAAATTTATGAGCAGGAGTATAAAAAGGGGGTACCGAAGACGGAGGTGAAGGTTGTCGGCAAGGCCGATAAAACCGGTACAAAGATTACTTTTTATCCTGATCCGGAAATTTTTGAGCATACTGATTTTGATTTTCATACGGTCCTGAATCGTCTGCGTCAGCAGGCGTATCTTACGAAAGGCATTACGATTCGCGTAACGGATGAGAGGCAGGATCTGAGGTACAAGTTCCATTTTGAGGGCGGAATCAAGTCGTACGTTCAGCACCTGAATCAGAATAAAGAGAATATTGGCGAAGTCGTGTATATAGAAAAAGAGGTTCCGGAAGGAGTTATAGAGGTGGCTCTTCAGTACACCCAGGCTTTTCAGGAGCAGATTTTTACTTTTGCGAACAATATTCACACGACAGAGGGTGGTATGCATCTTACCGGTTTTCGTGCCGCACTTACGCGAACAATCAATAACTACGGACGAAAGAATAATCTTCTGAAAGAAAAAGAGGACAACTATACGGCTGATGATGTTCGTGAAGGTTTAACAGCTATCGTTTCCGTGAAACTGAGTGATCCGCAGTTTGAAGGTCAGACCAAAAGTAAACTGGGAAATGCCGAAATGCGAACCGCGGTTGAGACGGCATTTGGAGATGCATTTGCCGAATACATGGGAGAGCATCCTTCGGACGCCCGATCAATTTTTTCAAAATGCGCTTTGGCATCACGAGCTCGCCTTGCGGCTC
>DATDOI010000070.1:0-2764 GCA_035293325.1 Candidatus Altimarinota bacterium | reverse complement strand
GGAAATGTACCTAAAATTACTATCCAATGGCTGAAGCCTCAGCGGAAATTGCAGGAAGACAAGCGCTGGAATCCGTGCAGAGGAGGACAGAAGCACGTCGCCCCGATCAGGTTCCGGTTTCAAGAGTGAGAGCTGCGGCATCGGCTATGCTGAGCGATGTTCTGGCTGATAAAAAAGGTCGCGTGGTGTCCCTTATTCGTCAAAGTGGCGAGTTTTTTGGCCTGGAATTGGGAGCAAAACAGGCTGAAAGTGCCCTTGGTGCCGAAGGTGCTGAAGGCGCTGCCGATGATATCGCCACAGGGGAAGTGAGCGACCGCGTTTCCTCCGAGATTCACGAACTCATGAACCCTCTCGCAGAGAAGCTCCGTCGCCTTCAGACACTGTATGCGGAGATACTTAAGTCTTCGCATGAGGGTGAGGGCATGGATGAGACCCATGCTCTTTTTGTTGATAGTCTTTTTTCGCGGCGGTATTTGCCCCTTATGAAGGGGCTGATGGGGACTGTTGCCGACCAGAAAGATGAAACTACTACGGCGATACTTACGGCTGATGAGGCAATGGCAATGGTTGATCAATATGCCGGCATGAATTTCGTAACACCCTATGAGGCATTCCTTGCGCTTTATGATCAGGCGGTTGCCGGTGAAAATGATTTTTTGATCCGATTGAAACGGGCACGGGATAGAGCGGTCAAATCGTTCGAAGTGGCGGAAGATTGCATAACTGATCCGGTGCTTTCCGCTGAAATAGAAAAAGCTCTACAGGAATATATGGAAGCGGAGCTCGGGCTCCAGTTCCCGGCCCATTTTGCCGAGACACTCGCCGATGATACTACCCGGGCACTGGTTGTTTCCCTCGATTTTAATTCCACCTATAACGCCAAAGAGTCTTTCCCCCATCCTGACCTGGTTGCCCGAGCTCAGCGCGCTCTGCATAAGTTTGTTCAGGCGTTCAGATCAAAACTGGAAGGGAAAGAGTTGTACGTCACCGTTAATACCGGCAGACCCGGCATGTACGCCTGGGGTGCCGTTGAGGCCGCATTTCCTCCGATTCCGGAACTCAGGAAAGTTGCCGTGGCTGAAGCGGGCGGAGTTTTGCTTGATGAAGGTCTCCACAGCGGTGTTATGCAGGTGGCCGTAGAAAATCCGCAGGAATGGCAGAGCGAACTGGGTAATATTCGCGCTTACCTTCTGGATAAAATCGCTGATCCCGGGAAGGTTGTCATCGAACCGAAACTTTCCATGCTTTCCATCCGGCTTGCGGAAAATGAGGATTTTATCCTGAAGTCTAAAGACGGAGAGGTTGTGACACCGGAATGGATTCAGGCTCAGCTTCAGCAGTATTTTGAGGGGGCGGAAGAGGAACTCGATACGGAATTCAATGATCTTGTGGCTGAAATGACCGACGGCATGCCAAACGTTGAGGCGTTCGTCAGCTCTCTGAGAAATGGGCAGGGAAAGATCGTGAACGGGAATAAAAGAAAAGCCATGGCTGAATTAAAATCTATTATTGCCGAGGTTAAGCAGGATCACCAGAAGAGAATGGATGAGATCAAGGCCCGTCTTGCAACGATTGAAATGATGTACGAACAGGCTTTGCTTCAGCCGAAATACAATCCCACGGCCGGCTATGTCGATATCGGACATGCACGCCTGAACAAATACAGCACGCTTGTGAAACATGTCTGTGAATCACAACAGCTGACTCCTGATGAGGTCATGTTTGTGCAGATCGGTGACAGCACCACGGATATTCTTCCAGAGGATCTGATCGGTAAAGGGGAGCCGAACGAGGGCGCCGATAAGGCTTACCTTGTGGCCGTGAGGAATTCCAATGAAAAGATGATGCGTGCGGTGGAGCGAAGAGGAGAGCACGGTTTAACGACCCAAAGATCTTCCATACTCGCGGTAGAATCTCTGTTCAAAGGTTTGCATAGAGTCGTTTCGCGGAGCGTGTAGTCACTTTATGGTACACTGAATACAGTTTTTTTCAGCGTATGCAATTTTCTGTGGAGTTGCCGGAAAAAGATCTTCTGAAAGCCCGTGAGCTTGGCATTGTGCCATCCGATATTGTCGAATATTTCGTGCGCGGCAGCGGCAAGGGAGGCCAGAAGATCAATAAAACCTCGAGCATGGTTTTGCTGCGTCATCTTCCCACCGGGATCGAGGTGCGCTGCCAAAAACACCGTGAGCAAAGCAAAAACCGCCTGTCGGCCTATAAGCTCCTTATTGCGAAAGTGGAGGAAATGGTAAAAGGACGGGAGTCGGAAAGGGCGAAAAAGATTTTTAAACTGCGGAAGCAAAAATTACGACGCTCCAAGAGGGCGAAAGAAAAAATGCTCCACGCAAAAAAACTGCGAAGCGATATTAAAGCGGGAAGGAGAAATATCGGCCACGAATAACGAGGTGAGCCCCCGGGTTTTACTGGATGGCTCCATTTGTATATTTTGTCGTGCCATCTGCAAGGCGGATCGCGCCGTTCGGATATTTGATCACGCCGCCCGCTTCAATCGAGCCGTCCGGGTTCCTGACGGTACCGTTTTCCATCCGGATTGTTCCATCCCGGAAGATGAGCGTATTGTCCTCAAATTTTACCGTGCCTCTCGCGACGGTATACATATTCCCATCAGGAAACTGTAGCGGCGTATCTTCCATGAATATCATTCGGCCGTGCAGGTTGTGCATATCTGCGTTTTTTTGTTGTATCTTACCAAGATAGGCTTCCGTTTGCGTAAAAAATGTTTCCCATTGTGCGAACTCCTGCT
>DATDOI010000069.1:0-2013 GCA_035293325.1 Candidatus Altimarinota bacterium | reverse complement strand
CGGCTTGGTTTTGAGCTCTTTTGATCCCGCGAGGTAGGGGAGCAATGTCAGGTGTACGAAGAGCGTATTCTGATGGCCGATTTCGTGACGAAGCTGGCGAATGGACTCCAGATAGGGCTGACCTTCAATATCTCCGGTGGTGCCTCCAATTTCAACCATCACAAAGTCCGCATCCGTCTTTTTCCCGGCTTCGATGATTCTTTTTTTGATCGCGTTCGTAATATGGGGAATGATCTGGATCGTGCCTCCCAGAAATGTTCCCTTTCTTTCCTGTGCAATCACTTCCGAGTAGATTTTTCCCGTCGAAACGGAAGAAAGCGATGAAAGATTTTCTCCGATAAAGCGCTCATAGTGCCCCAAATCAAGGTCCGTTTCACTCCCGTCGCTCAATACAAAAACCTCCCCGTGCTGAAAGGGGCTCATGGTTCCGGGATCCACGTTCAGATACGGATCCAATTTAATTGTGAAGACCTTAAATCCCGATGCTTTTAGGAGAGCACCGATCGAGGCAGTTGCAATGCCCTTGCCTAAAGACGAACAGACTCCGCCTGTTACGAAGATATATTTGGTCTCCCTCATCGGTAAGATGTAGTGCTAAATTGTCAAAAGGTCTCCTGTTTTACTTCAACGCAAGGCCCGTTTTGCGGCGAACCTTTTCCATGGTCTTTTGCGCGACTTTTCGCGCTTTCTCTGCTCCTTTTTTCAATACCTCCTCAACATATCCTAAATCAGACGCGAGTTCAATTCTTTTTTGCCGGTAGGGTGCGAATGTTTCAAGAAGTTTCTGGAGGAGTATCTTTTTAGCATCCCCATACCCGAATCCTCCTTTTTCGTATTTATTACGGAGATCTTTCACTTCTGAAGGCGATCCGAAGTAGGAATACAGTTTGAATACCGCGCAGGTATCCGGGTTTTTAGGCTCTTCCAGAGGGGTGGAGTCGGTTTTAATTCCCATAACCTGCTGCTTGAGAGTTTTTTCATCGGCAAAAAATTCAATCACATTGCCGTAACTTTTGCTCATTTTGTGCTCACCGTCGGTACCGATAATATAACCGGCGTCTGCGGGAATATGGTCTTCCGGAAGTTTGAATACGTCACCGAATGTCGTGTTGAATTTTTCAGCAATGTCACGGGCGATCTCCACGTGCTGTTTCTGATCTTTCCCCACGGGGACGAGATCCGGCTGGTAGAGCAGGATGTCGGCGGCCATCAACACGGGATAGGTGAACAGGCCTGCGGTTGAATCTTTCATGCCTTTGGCAGTCGCATCCTTATAGGCGTGCGCCCGTTCCAGGAGCCCCATCGGGGTAATGCAGCTTAAGATCCAGGCCAGTTCCGAATGCTCCATAACGTCGCTTTGTCGGAAGAACACTGTTTTTTCAGGATCGAGGCCGAGCGCCAGATAATCTATGGCAACCCCCATCGTCGCTTCATGAAGTTTCTTGGCGTCCCGTACGGTCGTGAGCGCGTGCAGATCGGCAATAAAAATGAACGATTCATGCGTTTTCTGCATGTTAACGTGGTTTTTCATCGCCCCCAGATAGTTGCCGAGGTGAGGGTTTCCGCTTGGTTGGATACCTGAAAGTATTCGCTTCATGTGGCCTATTCTCTCATATTTTTTTACGCTTCGCTAGACGGTGGACAAGGGGTCCACATCTACAATGACATTTTCCAGCAGATTCATCTGATTTTTATCTGTGGCCATTTTTTTGAGAAAACCGGACGGATTGTGCCCGCTGATCAGAATATGCCAGCGGTAAACATTTTTAAGACGGGGGATGAGGGAAGGGTAGTACTGGATTTCAAACTTTTTTTCCTGGTCGAGCTGTTCCAGCTGGTGGAAGAGTGCGAGTGCCTTTTGGTGCGATTTGGGCTGTTTTGCATCGCTCACGGTCAGTTTGATCAGCTTGCTGAACGGTGGGTAGTTGAGCTCTTTGCGCATCGCGATCTCCTTTTCGTAGAACTCTGTATAGTTCTGGGCCGCGGCGGCCGTGATGGCGTAGTGGTTCGGCA
>DATDOI010000068.1:0-2951 GCA_035293325.1 Candidatus Altimarinota bacterium | reverse complement strand
GCTTGTGATCCTGAATCGCTCCTGCAAAAATTTCCGAGGCGGACGCAGAACCTTCATTGATGAGAACAACAAGCGGAACGGTCGGCAAAGAAGGGCTGCCGCTGGTGTACCGTACCTCATTGAGCGATTCATCGCGCCTCTTAATCGTGACCGCCTGGACTTTTCCTTCAAGAAATTCCGAAAGAAGATCAACGGAAACTTCAAGGTATCCGCCACCGTTATTGCGAAGATCAATGATCACACCTTTCGGATCTTTCAGTACCAGATCCTGAACATTTTTCTGGAACTCCGGGAAGGTGTTGTCGTTAAACTGATTGATCGACAGCCAGTAAATGCCTTCCTCCTTCTGCTCCATGGAAACGCTTTCGACGCTGATCGTTTCACGGGTGATCGCCACTTCAAACGGATCGTCCATATTTTTTCGGATAATCGTGAGAACAACTTTTGTTCCGCGCTGGCCGCGAATATTTTTAATCGCATCAAAGAGGGTCATCTCCGCCGTAAGGTTTCCGTCAATTTTGTAAACGATGTCACCCGGCGCAAGCCCCGCCGCCTCCGCAGGTGAGTTCTTCAGAGGCGTAACAACCACGAGCGCCTGGTCGCGCACGGTCAGCTCCGCTCCAATTCCTTCAAGTTCTCCATTAAGACTCTGGTCAAACTCCACCGTTTCATCCGGCGTCATGTACACGGTGTAGGGATCATCAAGCGATGCCACCATCCCTTTGATGGCACCATAAACCATTATTTTGTTGTCGAGAGCCTTCTCATCAATATACATTTCTGAAAGAAGCTCCCACACGTCCCAGAATGTTGAAAGATCAGCGCGGCCGGAATCGGGCGATGCAATGAGTGAAGAAAAAGCGGCCATCGGTGAAACATCCTCAACGTTTGTTTCGGCGGAATTTTTCAGAATGTAATAGCTGGCGCTCTCCCAGCCGAACAGGAATACGACGGCGAAGAGGACAAGATAGGACGCGGCTTTTTTGGCAGGACTCATAATATGATTATATCACAATTTAGCTTTCCAGTAAACGCTGGAAAGGCTGTATCGAGGTCGCTTTTCCGGACTTTTCATCAATGCTGATTTTGACGCAATTGAAGATTATCGGCCCGTCAGCAACCTCATGTTTTGCGGGTACCTGGCTGATGAACTGGTCTATAATGGCGCTCTTTTCCAGCCCGATGATCGATTCCTGAGGCCCGGTAAAGCCAACGTCACTCTGGAAAGCCGTTCCATCCGGCAGAATGCGCGCATCAGCAGTCGGCACGTGGGTGTGAGTTCCGATCATAGCGCTTACCCGTCCGTCCAGATAGTGTCCAAGGGCAGCCTTTTCTGCGGTGGTTTCAGCATGGAAGTCCACGAAAATCCCGGAAAGTTTTTCATGTTCATGCTCTTTGAGAATTTTGTCCGCCGCGCGAAACGGGCAGTCCATATGGTACGGCATAAAGACGCGGCCCATAAGGTTGATGACCAGAACACGCCTTTTCATGGCTGTTTCTATAACCTGGAATCCACGACCCGGAGCCGTTTCAGGGTAATTTGCGGGCCTCAAAAGAGGAAGTTTAGGATTGTCCATAAAGGGAATAATATCTTTCTCTTTATAGACATGGTTTCCGGATGTGAAAAAATCTATGCCCGCCTCGCGCATTTCATTCAGGTGTTCCTGCTTTACCCCTTTTCCGTGGCTCATGTTTTCGGCGTTGGCGATCACCAGCTCAATGTCCAGTTCTTCGCGATACTGTTTCAGAAGCTTTTTGACCGCATTGCGGCCGGGTCGTCCAAAAATGTCACCGATAAAAAGGATATTCATAATTGCGCAAAAGTTAGCTCTGGCAGGCTAGCATAAACGGGGGCGAGATGCTACTCCTCCGCATGTTCGTTCCGTGGTGGTGACGACGGTGGTGAGGACATGGAAGCCTGCAGTGTTCTTGCCAGATGGTCTCCGATAGCAGCGCCGGCTCCCCCTGCGGCAACGATAAAAAAATCCCGCCGGTTTATTTTTCTTTTTGAATGGATGACTGAGTAGGCAACTCCCGCTGCAGTTATCGCCGCTCCGCCGGCGGAGTAGCCGACCTCTTCCGGAAAAGTAAAAGGTGGATTTTCCGGCTGAAGTCTGTGGAAGAGAGGTCCCAGAACCCGTTTCACGGTGAACGCGACGGTTACACTTATACCCGTAATCGTCACCATCGCTTTCGCGATGGTGCGTCCCGTAATTTTTTCCGGCTTTGCGGGAGGTACGCTCACGCTTGAGGCCTCTCCGCGGTCTTCCGGCTTCGGCGATGCCTGCTCCTGAGACATGGTGCATGTAAAAGGTGACTATTGTGCCCCACGGAAACCGGAATTTCCACCCGAAATTTTAGAATAAATTTAGATACGCTTTAAGATTCCATAATGATGATGTGTTATTTTCGCTCTTGTAGAGGAGCTGATTGTGGGATCCCCCGGAGTTCGGAAAAATTACCCTTGACGGGTGAGTGTATACTCACCTATCATAAGGCCATACATTTATTCTCTATTTTTTATCGCTATGTCGAACCCTCCTGAGAAGCAGACGGAAAAGCAGAAAGCTGTAGAACTGGCCCTCGCCCAGATCGAGCGCAGTTTTGGCAAAGGTGCCATCATGAAACTTGGTGAAGGGCAGAAAATTGCTGTTGAAACGATCCCGACGGGCTCCATATCTCTGGATCTTGCGTTGGGTGGCGGTGTGCCGCGAGGGCGCGTTATAGAAATTTTTGGTCCGGAAAGTTCTGGTAAAACCACGCTCACGCTCCATATTATTGCCGAGACACAAAAGCGTGGAGGACAGGCGGCATTCATTGATGCGGAGCACGCGCTTGATCCGGAGTACGCGCGCCGCATAGGCGTTGATCTTGATAATCTTCTGGTTGCGCAGCCGGACAGCGGCGAACAGACGCTGGAAATTACCGAAAGTCTGGTGAGGACCAATGCG
>DATDOI010000067.1:0-5339 GCA_035293325.1 Candidatus Altimarinota bacterium | reverse complement strand
TGTTCATGACATCCAGTTCCATCCGCTCACGGGTGCCATCCGGCATGTTGATTTCCTTCACGTGAACATGAAAGAGGAGATTACGACTGACGTTCCGGTTGAGGTTGTCGGTCTGGCTCCTGCCGTGAAAGATCATGGAGGCATTCTCAATACGGTAAAACATGAGCTTACCGTTAAATGTCTTCCGTCTGAAATTCCGCATTCAATTCAGGTTGATATCAGCACTCTTGCTGAGCTCAATTCTGCCATTCACGTTTCAGACTTGAAGATTCCTCAGGGAGTCGTTCTTCTGGATGCTCTGGAAGATGTAGTGGTCATAGTCAATCCTCCGCGCGTTGAAGAAGAGGTTGCTCCGGTTGCGGAAGCTGTTCCTCTTGAAGGTGCTGTTGTGGAGGGTGCTGCTCCGGCTGAAGGCGCTGCTCCTGCTGCTGGCGCACCTGCGGCCAAAGAGAAGAAGGAGTAGTGCCAGGTGATTTTATGAATTTTTAAAGGTCTTGCATTATTGCGGGGCCTTTTTTAGACAAATCTTCGTCAAATTCGGTCGATTTATGTTATAATGAGAAGATAAAAAAGACTCTCATGAAGTTACTGAATAAAGTTGTTCTTATTACCGGAGCGTCCAGAGGCATCGGTGCTGCCATAGCAACGCTTTTTGCGGGCGAAGGAGCCGATGTTGCGCTTCATTGTCGCGTTCATGATAAAGAGGAAGACGATCAAATGTTAAAACTTCGTCAGAAACATGGTCGAAAAGTTGCCTGTTTTGAGGCCGATATGACGAATGTCCGCGAAATCAAGCGTATGGTCGATCGCGTCAAAAAAACTTTCGGCACAATTGATATCCTGGTTAATAATGCCGGGTTTTATCCTGAAAACTCTTTTTTTGAATCAACGGAGAAAACGTGGAGCAGGGTTATGGATACGAACTTGCGCAGTGCCTATTTTTGTTCGCAATTCGTCTCCAAAATCATGCTCAAGCAGAAGGGCGGCAACATCATCAATATGGCATCCGTTGCAGGTGTGTATCCCCGCAAGAGCAGTTTTGAATACGCCATTTCAAAAGCGGGCATGATCCATTTCAGTAAATCCCTGGCGCTCATTCTGGCCCCGCATATTCGCGTTAATGCCATTGCTCCAAGTTACACGTGGTCGAATTTTATGTCTTTTATGAAAAATACTAAAAAAGTGAAAGAAAAAATGAAACTTATACCACTTAAGGGATTCAATGAACCGGAAGATGTTGCAAAAGCTGCACTTTTTCTGGCCACAGAAGATTCCCGGAATATAACCGGTCAGGTTATAATTATAGATGGAGGAAGAGGGGCGGGTGTTTAAACCCGGTTTGGATTTGGGCTGGTCGCACATGCTGATCCAGCCTTAATTGATCAGACTTTCGAGCAGTCTGCGCTTTTCTTCGTCTGAAAGTTGGCCCGGACCGGATGATTTGGCCGGCCTCGTTCCGTTTGAAGCTGCGTCCGGGGTTGTCGCCCCCGCTCTATCGGATTTCTCAGGGCTTGCGGTCGCGTGTGAGCTGTGAAGTTCCAGTGACATATCCTGACTCACCTCAAAAGGTTTCGGGATATTCGCCAGAGGCCAGCGGATGACATCGCCCGTGCCTGAAAGTTTCAGCACGAGCGAGTCATCTTCGATTGCCGTTATGCGGGCATTCAGTGTGGCGTTTCCGGAATGGTCCATGGTGCGTGCGCAGGGGGCGCACAGCTATTTAGCGGATAAACATCGTGGCCAGGATTGGCGCAATGATGAGTGAAACGGTGTTGATAACCTTGATGAGCGAGTTGATCGCGGGGCCGGCAGTATCTTTGAACGGATCACCGACAGTATCTCCCACAACGGCTGCTTTGTGTGCATCAGATCCTTTTCCGCCGTGGTGGCCCGACTCAATATATTTTTTGGCATTGTCCCACGCTCCGCCTCCGGTACACATCTGCAATGCAAGAAGCAGACCGGAAACGATCACACCGGCCAGAAGACCGCCCAGCGCTATCGGCCCGAGCATGAAACCGACGATGATCGGCGCAAGTACTGCCAGCAGGCCAGGGAACACCATCTCTTTCAGTGCCGCCTTGGTAACGATATCAACGCAGCGGCTGTAGTTGGGTTTCTCTTTTCCGGTCATGATGCCCTTTTTAGTGCGGAACTGGTAACGAACCTCTTCTACAACTTTATAGGCTGTTTTTCCGACAGACTCCATGCAGGAAGCGGAAAACAGGAAGGGGAGAAGAGCACCCAGAAAAAGACCGATCAGAACTTCCGGTTGTGTCAGCGAGAAGCTGTACAATGCTGCGTCCGCAGATGAAGAGTGCGCGGAAAGTTCTTCCGAGTAGGCCTGAAACAGAACAAGAGAGGCCAATGCGGCGGAACTGATGGCATACCCTTTCGTAACAGCTTTTGTGGTGTTGCCCACGGCATCGAGCGCGTCCGTATTGTGGCGCACTTTTTCCGGAAGATTTGTCATTTCCGCGATTCCGCCGGCGTTGTCCGTGATGGGACCGTAGGAGTCTGTCGCGATCACCATGCCCGTAGTGGAGAGCATGGCCACCGCTGCAATGGCGATTCCGTAAATTCCGTTGTGCAGCGATGATGTATCGCCAAGATAGTATGCCAGGTAAATTCCAGTGACGATCAGAATAACCGGGAGAAATGTACTTTCCAGACCAACAGCCAGACCTGTGATGATGTTGGTGCCCGCGCCCGTTTCGGATGACTTGGCGATACGTTTTACGGGTGCGTATTCGGTTGAGGTGTAGTACTCGGTGATCACGGTTATGAAGAGCGTGATGCCCAGACCGACGAGACCGGCGAGATAGATATTGATGTCTCCGGTGTAGAACTGGTTGGCAAAATAGAAACCGATGGCGGAGAGTATGCCGGTAATGATCATTCCTTTATAGAGCGCTCTCATAATTTTGCGGGAGCGTCCCAGTTTGATGAAGAATGTACCGATAATCGTTGCTATTACGGCAATGCTCCCAAGCATGAGCGGGTACTCAATTCCACGGCTTCCCAGTTCCGTCGTGAGCGTTGATGCGGCAAGTATCATGGCCGCGATGAGCGTTACGGCGTACGTTTCAAAAAGGTCAGCGCCCATTCCCGCGCAGTCGCCCACGTTATCACCAACGTTGTCTGCGATGACGGCAGGGTTGCGGGGATCATCCTCCGGAATATTTTTTTCAATTTTTCCAACCAGGTCAGCACCGACATCAGCGGCCTTGGTGAAGATTCCTCCTCCAACGCGCGCAAACAGTGATATGAGTGATGCGCCGAAACCGAAACCGATGAGCAGATTTGGAGCATCACCGATCGGGATGTCCATAAAATTTGTAAACACATAGTAGAAACCGCTGACACCAAAAAGCGCAAGTCCGACAACGGAAAGACCCGTTACAGAGCCTCCGCGGAAAGCGACGGACAGAGCCTCCTGAAGTCCGCTTTTTGCGGCTTCGGCGGTGCGGACGTTGGCGCGGACGGAAACGCTCATGCCAATATAGCCGGCAAGAGCCGAGAAAGCGGCGCCGGCAATGAAGCCGACCGCCGTCAGGACACCATCGTTATGGTTTCCTTTCGGAAGCAGGTACGCCATTATGACAAAGAGAGCCACGGCAAAAACCGCAACTGTCATGGTCTGACGGTTCAAATATGCTGTGGCGCCTTCCTGAATCGCTTTGGCTATTTCACGCATTTGCGAGGTGCCCGTGCTTTTTTTCATCACCATGACGATGAGAACTATCGCATAGGCAAGCGCTAAAATGCTCACCCCCATGGCAACGAGGGCTGTATTCTGTCCGAGGAAATCCATGATCTTTCGATTAAAAAGTAAGCGGAATTTACCAGATAATCAGTTTAGTGAAGAGATGCGCTTTACGGAACTTGTTTTTGCCCTTTTCATTTGATCAGAATGGGCTTTTGTTGTTTTGGTATCGATGATGGTTTATAATGAGCCACGTTTTCCCACATACTTTTTAATTTTTTTACCATGATGGAGGAACACAAATCTCACGAGTCTCATGAGACTCATCCTGCAAGCCATGAATCTCATCATGAGGGTCATGAGGGACACACGGGTAGTCACCATGCAGCTTCCGGTAACCCGCTCAGCGGTCCGGAGATGAAAATGCCGAAAATGGATATGAAAGATCTGAATGTCGGCGGCGCTTTTCAAAAATTTCTTGGTTTGCTGAAACTCGACAAGAAGGTGATCGAGGAGGTTGCAAACGATGAAAAAGGAGGAGTATCAGCGGCGCTCTTTTTGCTCGTCGGTGTCGTTGCCGGTCCTCTCGTCGGCTGGCTGGTTGGCGTTCGCGTACTTGGCGTGACCGTCCGCGTTGATCTGGGGGTTATGCTCGGACAGGTTGTGTTTGCGCTTGTGATTTCTGTTTTGACGATCTTTATCACGACGCTCGTTGCCAATAAACTTTTTAAGGGTCATGGCACTTTTGCCCAGTATTTCCGGGTGATGGGGCTCGCAAACGGTTTGGGCGTGGTCAACGTTGTCGGGAGCCTGATGTTCTCGCTGGCGATGATTGCCGGACTTGTTGCCGGATTGTGGATGCTCGCTATTGGTTTTACTGCCATCAAGGCGGTCTTTAAGCTTGATGATACGAACGCTGTTCTGACGATCATTGTGACCGTCGTTGCATACGTCGTTCTTGGTGCGGTTGTGAGCGCTCTTGGTTTTGCGGGAGCAACGGCAGGGCTTTCGTCCTCCTCTTTGTCAGGTGTTTCGTTGACCTACTAAAGATCTTCAATAAAGCTCTTGAAAGCCCCGCCTCGGCGGGGTTTTGTTTTATAATCTTTTTTATTTTTGTCAATTGTTCGTTGGGTGAATTGCGAAAGTCGGGTTTCCTGCTAAAGGCAGAACTATATCGCCACAAAACTTTTTCCCGGGAAGGAGTTCATATAATATTCAATCCAACTCTGATTTTAATAACTAAAACAGCTTATTAAAGACAAAAAATAGACCTAAATCTGTGCACGTGCACAGATTTTTATGCGAATTGTTTACATAAAAATACATCGGATTGATCCTTTCCAAGGCCTTATCCTGACTTTCGCAATTCACGCTTAGTTGGCGGTGATAAGGCTTTTTTGGCTTTATAAAGCTTCAAACCTTTCGCCGTTTGTAGTATAATAGAAAGATTCTCTTTGGAGCAGGTTATGGCCGATGATACAGCAAAACAACAGGGGAGCTCCTCGCAGCCTGAGCAGCCTGAAAACGGTGATAAAAATCAGGACGTTCAACATGCAGCCCCGGAACCTAAGAAAAATGGTCTGGTTCAGCAGAAGGCTGTTCAGGGGGAGGTTCAGCAGCTTGTGAAAAACAC
>DATDOI010000066.1:0-3475 GCA_035293325.1 Candidatus Altimarinota bacterium | reverse complement strand
GGATGATGTTCATGTGCTGTTATTTTACTTCTTATTACGCTCGTGTTTTTACCTTTATCAACCATACCAGCATCCGGGCCGGACATTTCGCAATCGATAAATGTATTGTTTTCCCCCGTGTTCAAAACACCCGTTCGGACTTTCTCATCTCTATCCATAGCGATTTTATAGAATATAGTGTTCTGAAAGCTAGCACTCCAAAGAAGAGAGTGCAAGCATAATATATTGGCTGGGGAGGAAGGATTCGAACCTTCGCATGGTGCCTCCAGAGGGCACTGCCTTACCACTTGGCCACTCCCCAATGTTGATCTTGTTTCCTCCCAGTGTGTTTGCTGCGCAAACTTTTCTGGCTCGGCGCTCCGACGCCGTTGGCGGGGTCTTCGATCGCCCCTTTCGCCCCTATCGGGCCTCGCGCTGGGATTCTACCCAAAGCAGGCTTAATCTTCAAGCCGGCTTTGTAGTGATCTTTAAGGAAGGAAAACCCCTCTTTCCATTTTTAGCTCAGGAATTTCTGAATCTGCATTGGATTGGACGCTAAAATATCGTTGCTCGGGATCAAAAAAGAGCGCTTTCCACTGCGGCCTCTCACGGAGATTTTTATCGAGCGTGAAAATTACGCGCACGTTTGCACCCGGCTCAAAATACCCATCCAGGTTTTCCATGACGTGTTCATTGCCCAATATAGCCGCCACAAAATCCATAAAGAGCAATTGCGGCAATTCTAAACGTTCAGGATATGGGATGTCTGACTGTTCAATAGTTTCCATTTCGCCGGTGGATTTTCTGAAACACCAGGCTTTGAAAATTCCATGCAGGCGGGTTTCACTCGTGAATACCATGTGACAGTACTGGTCCCTCAACGGAGAATACTCAAACCAGAAGCTTGTAAGTTTGGCTTCCTGACTCCACACTTGAGCCTTTTCATTCGCGAGCCAGTAAGAATCGTCGAGATAGGAATTTCCTTCAGCGCTTGAAAGCCACACATCGATATTGGAAAGAAGTTCATGCGGCGTGAAAACCGTCTCAGGTGCCATAGGTACCGGAATGGAAAAGGTTGGAATGGCTGGCTCAGATACAGTTACAGGAGCAGGTTCAAGAGTGGGAGCCGAAATGGGAGCTCCAACATGCTCTAAATAATAACAATCAACATAGGCGCTGGCATAATCTTTGAAAGGTATTTTGCACCATCCATATATGGTGGATTCGACCTGAACGGTCGTTTCCTGTGTTAAAAAACCTATTAAGTTCTCTCCAAGAGAGGGAGTGGACCGCACATTAAGATTCACGCTCACAATATTTTCGCCGACATAATCAACGCTGTCCGCAGCAAAAACAGTCCCGGAGGTGACAAGGAAGGCCAAAAGAAGCGATACGTAGATTTTTTTCATAATTTTTGTGTTTCTCTAAATGTTAATATTTCCATAAAAACCGCTTAACGGCAACTATGAATAGAGGATATTGTACAAAAAATGAAAAAGTGTTATAATTGCAAGATTAAATAGCCGGAGAAAAACAAAAAATGGAACCTAAGAAACCCATCGGAATAAAGTTCGACTTTGTCCACGCAACGGCTGCGCTCGGGGCGGCATTTTTAGGGATTAACTATTTCGTCAGCATAGCACTCGCAGCGGCACCATGGCCAACGGACAGCCAATGGAACATTATTACCGGCAACGGAAGTCCTCTCATAGATCGCGAAGCACGGGGAAACTGTACAGACCCGACAAACGGAGGAGCAAGCCCCTCACAGGAAAACGACATCGGATCACAGGCAAAATGCTCCAGCGCACCGCGCTATAATCCCGGTTTCGTTGACCAGGAGTTCGGGAATGGACTGCAGCCCTCGGCAACAGCTTTTAATACGTTCTCAGCGGCCAACTACTATAAGGATGCGAGCAACAACTCCAACGCGTGCACCAATCTTGCTGATGACACCTTCTTTTTCCGGACACGCCTCTCGGCCGATCCGCTGCAGGCAAACGCAAATAACGGCTTCAAAAACAGCTTCTGGTGGGCAACGCTCGACGTGAATGCGGATGGAATTATTGACTTCTATATACGCGTAAACGGAAACGGCAATAAAGCTTCAGAAACAGTTACCGTCATTCACGAAGAGTCTACAGGCGTTGGCGACCCGATAGATAATGACCCAACGGGAGAACCGATTATTGTAACCTACACAGGCCCGATTGATCTGGGTATAGCACGGGGCGTAGAGACTCCCGATAACGCTACAGTTGGAGACGCGACCGAACATTTTATCGACTGGCAGATCCCGGTTACAGATTTCAAAAACAGCACGGGGACTCAGATTCTCTGCTACGGTAATAATCTGGTTTTAACAAATTACAGTACTTCGGACGCCAATCAGCCTTTATCCCCTTTTCAAAAAGATTTTATTCAGGCTTCGGGAACGGTGTCGGACGTCATCACTTTCGAAAATCCTGACTATACGTTCACCAAAACTGCCGCGGATGTGAACGGAGGAGTACTGTATCCCGGAGATGAGGTTGAATACACGATTACGGCAACAAATATAGGCTCGAATCTGGCAGATTTCAAAATTATCGATTCCATACCGGTCGGAGCCGTCTACGTTCCCGCGAGCATGAAAGCCACTCTGGGGAGTACGACCTACAATTTAACGGATGCAACGGGCGTAGAACCAACCTGTCCGTCTTCAACACACTGTCTCGCGGATTTCAGTATCAGCAACGCGGGCGCGGTAAGTTTTTTCAATGACTGGCTTTATGCCGGCGGATCAACAAGTCCGCTGTACGACACTATTACTTTCAAATTCAGAGTCACGTTTGCCGCTGAGGGAAGCTATTCCAACCAGGCAACCGGTAAGGTGAGAGAGCTTCCCGATAAATTGAGTGATGATCCTGCCGTTGGCGGCACAGCAGATCCAACAGATATTACGGTTGACCCGCCACCTCCGCCGGGATCAACAGATCTTGAAATTACAAAAACTGACGGCGTCACAGATATCCTTTCAGGAAGCTCTGTCGCCTACACGATCGTTGTTATGAACAACGGTCCGAACGCTGTTGTAGCATCCACCATGACGGATAACTTTGCCGCAACGCTCAGCAACATCAACTGGACCTGCGCGGCATCTCTTGGTTCAAGCTGTAGCGCAAGCGGGACGGGAAATATCAGTGATGTACTGGTGGATCTGCTTGTCGGAGGAACGGCGACCTACAGCGTAACGGCAGATACGGATCCTACGGCAACCGGCACGCTCGTGAACACCGCAACCATTGACCCTCCCATTGGAATTACCGACCTGGACACGAGCAATAACAGCGCAACAGATACGGACAACTATACTCCGACGGACTTCGGCGATGCGCCGGATCCGGGCTATCCGACGCTCGCGGCAAACAACGGGGCGCGCCATACAATCGTTGCCGGAAAATACCTGGGAACTTCCGTTGATGCGGATCCAGACGGACTGCAAAATGCGACCGCC
>DATDOI010000065.1:0-5307 GCA_035293325.1 Candidatus Altimarinota bacterium | reverse complement strand
ACTATTCCCCCCATAAAAAAAGTCGTGAGGAGAACAACGAGAAGAACATTATCCAGAATTTTATTACGTTTCTTACAGCATTCAGTCATGGCATGAGACATTAGTGAATAGAAAAACTATTTTCCTTCGAGAATATCGACCTCAATCGTCAATTCAGCTTCCGGTGTTTGAGGATCATTCGTCGGGATGAAGATGGTTCTCTTGAACGTATCTATCGGCTCTTCATGAAGGTTGGGATTGAAGACGACCGTCAGTGTCGTTTCGGAACCGGGCTGAATGGTGGTTTCGGCAATTTTTGCCTCGGTGCAGGCACATGAAGTCGTAATGGTACCGATTTCGAGAGGAGCAGTACCCATGTTATGAATGGCAAACGTGGTTTCGACGTTACCGCCAAACTGCGGGATCTCTCCAAAATCGTGGCTGGGCCGATCGAACATAAGCACCGCCTGTCCGCTTACCTGCTGCGAGTCACCGGCCGAACCCGCAGTTACACTCTTCCCGGACTCAACAGGAAATTCATCCTCCATCCAGTGAATGATGCCGCTGTTCAAATCAAGGACATTCTGATAGCCGAGTTCCCTCAAGAGTTTTGCGGCAATGCGACTTCGGTTCCCCGAACGGCAATAAACGACGATCTGATCATTTTTCGTGATACCGGCCTCCTCAAGTTTTTCAGCCGAAAGTTCCTTCACGGAGATCCGGTTTGTCGTGCCGGGAATGTGGGCTTCCTCATATTCCGACTCTTCGCGCACATCCAGCAGCACTATTTTTTCTTTGTTCAGAATTTTCTGATAGAGCGCCGCCGGAGCGATCTCTCCCTGACTTGTATCGGCGTGTCCGTGTATTTTACCGTTTAACGCCGCAGACGACTGTGCGCCTTCAGGAGGAATGGCGGTACAGCCGGCCAGCAAAAATATGCCAAGCGCAAACGGAATCAGTATTTTATTCATGTGACGAAGGGTAAAAAATTAAGATCGGTGAATCATTGGCAGCGAAAAGATGAAGAAGTTAACAGCCATCAAAACGCCCAGTAAAACCAGATGTGGGATCATGGTCTTTATAAGCGCACTGCGATCAGGAGCCTTTTTTTGAGCAATCCGGTAGGTAATGTAGAGAGTTCCAATCACACCCAGGGAAAGAATGAGGTATTGCAGAATCTTGATCGTCCCCTGCGAAAACAGGGAAAGATCGATAAACTGCTGGACCTGACCGGAAAAAAATCCGGCAAAAGCGGCCAGGATGGTTTTCCCTTCTCCCAGAAGGTGGTTGAGGTTATGGGCCAGATGCCCTGCCAGATCCACGGCAATAAAAGCGTATCCGAAGCGCGCAAAATTCTGAACCGTCTTTTCCTTCGCAAATTTCGCCGAGATGAAGCTGGAAATGAACATCAGGACGAGAGGAATACTCATGGCGAAGAAATAGATGAGGGTGAAAAGAATTTTCTCATCGGCAATACCCGTAACGTTTCTGATAACGTCACTGATATTTCCCCACAGAGCGAGCATCCCTATGTTCTGAATGATCACAATACCCACGAGCATCTTCGCGAAAAAGCTCTCCTCAAAGCGCACATACGCCCTCTTCCAGAAATCGCTCCCGAACGGCCGGAGCGTGAGGGCAATATTGTCGTGGGGGCAGACTTTCACGCAGTTGCCGCAGAGGACGCAGAACCTGTTGCCGTCCTTTGTCGGTATAACCTGATTGAAAGGACAACCCGGTTTTTCAACTTTTCCATTTTCAACTTTTCCAAAGTAACAGCTTTTTTGGACGCATGACGCACACACCTTCGGATCTTTAGGCTTGAGTTCGAGGGGTGCCACCATTGAATAGTTTCCCGCAACATTACCCAGAAAACATATATATCGGCAGAATGCCCTTTTCTCATAGAGAAAACCGCAAACGATTACCCCTGCCAGAATGCTGATAAAGATCAATCCGGTAAGGAAAGGATGCTCCGTCATGCCAAAGACGCGGTCGAACCAGGTGATGAAGATGAAGATAAGATCAACGATCCAGAAGCTGTACTTTGCCATCCAGACGGGAATTCGTCTTTTCCTGCCGAAATGTTTCTGGACAAAATCGCTCACCCAGGCAAAAGGGCAAACGGCGCACCAGAGCCTTCCGACAAGAATAAAACTGAAGGGAAGAACGGCCCACCAGAACGTCCAGACAAGAATGGAACCCGGATTTTCGGCATAGTAGTAGGAGCCGAAAAACAGATACGCGAAGATGCCAAGAAAAACGAACAGCGCCGGAATCTGAAAAATGGCGGGATACCAGCGGCTCTTAACGAATTTTCTCAAACCTCCGTAATCCAGGACATCAACAAACTGGAGCTTTCGGACGCCATATCTGACAACAAAGTAAACGGACAGAATCAGAGCGGCAAAACCTGCAACAACACCCCACTGCACATGCTGGATCCAGTAGTCCGTCTCATGACTGGGGACAATGCCGTGTGCGTGGCCCGCCCCCGCTGCAAAGGACTGCAGCGGGGAAATCAGCAAACCGAGAATAATGAAGACAAATCGGATCATGGGAATTAAGGTTTAACAACGTCACCGGTAATTTTGAACTGATATGCCGGAGTTGCCGTTGAATCAGTCAGGATCGAGATGGTGCGGGTAATGGGACCTGTTCCGGTATCTCCATGGGCGAGCGGATCAAACGTAACCGTCATGGTTTTTGACTCTTTCGGCTGGAGTGTTATGTCAGCCGTGGAATTGATATGCATACCAAATGTTTTGCCATCAATCGTCGCCTGAGTGCACATGCAGGAAGTGGTAATACTTTTAAGCAGAACCGGCCCGGTTCCGGAATTGGTGAGAGTAAAGTTCGTTGAAACTTTTCCACCGTAAATCGGTATATCCCCAAAACTGAACTCCTGTTTGTCTGCCTCCAGAGTTCCCGCTGAAGCCGGAAGCTGTGCCTGGGATTGCGTGTTTGAAGTCTGCTGGGTTTGCGTCGTCTGCTTGTCGGAGGCATCGCCCGGGCCGGATTGAGCAATAACCGTTCCCAGTCCAAGGAGTACAACCATGCCAATAACGAAATACGATATACCTCGATTGTGTGATGAGCAGTGCATAAGAAAAAAGTTACTGAATAGGAGAAACAAATCTGCAACACCACGGAAGCGGCATTGCAAAAGACCCCGGATTGACCGGGATTCAGACGAAACTGGAATCAATAACTATTCCCTGAAAATAACCGCATTCACGGCAACCGGCACCGAACATAGATACATGGTCGGCTCGCGGCTTTTATACAAGCGGTATTTGTCCGCAAGAAAAACGTACAAGGCAAATCCCAGCACAATCGCCAGAAGCATCACGGTAAATTCACGCAATTCAGTACCCGCGAAAAAAACCGCGAGCAGCAGTTTGGTATTTAAAGACATATAGCAGGCCTTGTCGGTACATTCGGTAACCGGCATTTCATGCGTCATACTCATTTCCCCATCCATAATGTGAAAACCCGTCGCCTGAAGAAGCTGAAAACCCCTCACGGTGATGAGGCTGAAAAGAGTAAGAAGTGCGAAAACAAAAATGGCTTTTTTCACGGCGGAGGAATAATTACTCTACGACCTTACTATATAACATTAACGCCATTTTGCAAGGCTCAATCCTTTTTCAGTTTCAGCGAACAGGAGTTGATGCAGAAGCGCTTGCCGGTAGGCGTCGGGCCGTCATCAAACACATGGCCCAGATGGGCTCCGCACCGCTTGCACACGGCTTCCGTGCGGCGCATACCGTGGGTATTATCCTCAACGTATTCGACATTGTCATCAGGGGAGGGTTTGTCGAAACTGGGCCAGCCGGTACCGGAATCAAACTTCGTGTCGGATGAAAATAGATTCGCCCCGCAGTTTGAACAGGTATACATCCCTTTATCTTTTGTCTTGTAGTATTCGCCCGTAAAGGGAGCTTCCGTGCCTTTTTGCCTGGTTATACGGTACTGTTCAGGGGTGAGCTCCTTCTTCCATTCCGCATCTGTCTTAGCAATTTTATCAGCCATAAAAAAAGGATTATTGATATTTGATGTTCCAAATGCTTTACTGCCGCAGTATAACACTTCCGGGAAAACCTTATGGAAACTCAAAAAATAAAATCTGAAGGCGCATTAAGGATCAATAAGTATCTGGCAACTGCGGGACTTTGTTCGCGCCGTGAAGCGGACAAATTGATCGAAAAAGGAAAAGTATTTATAAACGGCAGACGGGCAAGACTGGGGGACACGGTGAACCCGGAGGATACAGTGGAAGTGGATCACAAGCCCGTGAAAGCGGACCTTAAAAAAATCTACATCGCGTTCCACAAACCTTATGGTGTCATTACGACCACGAACCGTGAAAGCGAAAACAATATTATGGAGTATATCGATCTTCCCCAGCGGGTATTTCCGGTAGGACGGCTTGATGTCCATTCTTCGGGACTTATTCTTTTAACGAACGACGGGGATATCGTGAATCAGGTTCTGAAAGCGGAACACAAGCAGGAAAAAGAGTACATGGTGAACGTTGATAAATCGCTCACGCCTGAAATGATACTGCAGCTGGAACGGGGGGTGATCGTTGAAGGACGAAAAACCTTACCGGCAAAGGTTAAAAAAATCAGCGACCGGCAGTTCACGATTGTCATCGTGCAGGGGCTGAACCGGCAGGTACGACAGATGTGCGAAAAAATGGGCTACAACGTGACGATTTTGAAAAGAATCCGGATAGCCGGAATCGAACTGGGAGATCTGCCGCGCGGAAAATGGAGAGTGCTGACAGCAAAGGAAATAGCTTCATTGAAGGGGAATAAAGCCTAGAAAGTGTTAAGCGCAGGCTTAGACGCCAGCGCTGTTTTGTGTTATAATAAAGGGAATATTGAGCCCCGCAAGCCCCTATGGAAACTATTGATCTTATCGGCTATCTCGCGACCGCATTCGGTTCAACGCACTTGATTCCGGAAGTTATAAAAGCTGTGCGTTGCCGCCATCTCCGGGACCTTTCATGGATAATGCTCGCTTTCATGCTCATAGGTTCATTTCTCTGGTTTACGTACGGATTTATGCAGAAGATCGCTCCCCTGTACGTATCAGCGGGGATAAACGGAGTAAGTACGCTGACGCTTATTTATCTTAAAAACATGTTCGACCGGAAAGACAGTCTTGCCCTTTCAAAAGTTGCTGAAACCGTGAAAGAACCCGATAAGACACGGAAGGACTGAAGCTCTAAATCTTGCTGAGGGAAATAAACGCGCTTATGATATGCGGGTAAATTGCGTTGGAAGGGCGTGCGCACGGCCACGGGCCGAGCGGACAAAC
>DATDOI010000064.1:0-4272 GCA_035293325.1 Candidatus Altimarinota bacterium | reverse complement strand
CACTCCCGCAGAAAAAACCGGGACTGAACCGGATAGTGACGAATAAATCTTCATCCTCTGCGCGCCCGCCGCAAAACAGATTTTTCAGTTCTTCTGTTCTCCGGCAAAATCCAGCAGACCGTACGATCCGTCATCACGCCGATACACGACATTGAACCGTTTCGAATCGGTGTTCATGAAGGCAAAAAAGTTATGGCCGAGAAGCTCAAGCTGCTCGATCGCCTCCTCTTCGTGCATGGGCTGGAGTTCAAACGTTTTCCGTTTTGCAACACCAACAACCTCCGCGCCTACTTCCGATGTCGAAGAGATCTCTTCCAGTGTTGAGGCGGGAATCCATTTGCCGCTCTTGTCGCGACGGTTTTGCTTTGATTTGTAGCGTTCAAGCTGCTTCCGCAATTTTTCCACCGCAAGATCAACCCCCTCTTCCACCGTCGTGGAAAACACTTCCGCTCGTATTACCGCATGCGGAACGGTCAACGTTACCTGGACGGTAATATTCTTGTTGGAGGTCTTCATCTTATTATGTTCCACATCAACGCGGGCATGGGTGGATTCATCGTCCACACGTTCACCATAGTTTTTGAGGTTCACGATCTTTTCCGTGACGTAATCTTTCTGGGTTTCATTCAAACTCAGACTCCGTTCATGAATCATTACCTGCATACAAAAATTTAATGGAATAATTCCCCCGTGCGACCGCATTATACCTTTTTGCCCCACGCGGTTCAACAAACCTATTTAGCGCTTCAAAAGGCCAAAAATCAATTCCCTTAAGGCTTTCTCGGGATCCATCGATCTGGCCACCCCGGAAGAAACGAGCACACCGCTTGCTCCGTATTCAAGCGCCAGACGTACATCATCAGCCGTTTTCACTCCGGCACCGACAATGACCTTCCCCTTACCGATCATCGCAACGGCATCCTGTATCAACTGTGGCTCCGCCTGTGAAACGGAAATATCACCGCCGATCAGCTCCGGAGGCTCAATGGCAACCAGATCAGGGTTTAACTCCGAAACAGCCTTCCCCGTATACGGAGTATCGGAACAGACAATGGTGTAGAGCCCAAGATCCCGCGCCAGTTCAAGAGACTCCTCAAGATGGTCGAGCGAGAGCCTTTTTTCGCTATGGTTCAGGATGGAACCGAAAGCGCCGATTTCACGCAGGCTGTGGGGAGTAACATGACCCGTAAACGGCCCCTGCTCGGAGAGATCAAAATGCTGAGCCAAAACGGGAAGATCAACCTCTGATACCATCATCCTCAGGTCTACCGCCTGTACCGCAATAACAATGGTTGCGCCTGATTCACGGGCGACCTTTTCATGAATTTTCGCAAGTTCAAGGCCTTTGACTCCCGTACCGTTCGGGTAGGTCTTAAAATTAACGATAATAAGAGGCTGTTTCATAAATGGAACGAAAACGGTTCAACTCTACCCGTCCACGAAGGGGTGGGCAAGCCTTTGACTCTGATGACAAAATTTGATATAATAGTTTGATTAAAAACTCTCCAAAATAAAAACAAAGCTCCAATGGTAAACAAAGGTCTCGCAGAATTGGCGAAAGAGAGGGACGAACGGATTCGTGAGCCGGTGAGCGTTGAGACCAAATTCAACAGCGACCCGGATGCCGTCATGGCAAAACTCGCGGAACAGGCTTATCCAAACGACAAAGCGGAACAGGCCCGATATGCCGAAAAAATAAAGGCATCACTGGAGGAGCACCTGCGCGTAAGCGTCGCTGAACTCTGGAAATATCTGGACCGCCACGACTGCAAGACGGCAGCGATTATTGAAGGAATTTTGAGATTCTATGCAGGTGAAAAAGGAAAATTCGAGATCGGCGTCGGCAGGTTCCTGAAATCCGCAGTGTTTTCGGCGGAATCAAATCTGGACAAAACAATGACCGGAGAGGCTATGGAAGCTCTAAAGAAAAATACCCGCGAACAACTCACAAGTCTGCTGGCTGAAATACGATCCGGAAACCCGAATATGCCTGATCTGCCGGAGGTAGCGTAAAAAAACAAAAAATAAAAGCACACCATGCTCACACGCTGTCTAAAAAAAGCAACTGGCACTCATAAAAACCTCTTCTTTGGAAACGGGTTCGTTTTCATGGGGAAAGAGGGAGCCGCCGAAGCCCCGTCCGAAGCTCCGGAAGGAGAGAAAAAACCGACGCTGAAAGAAAAATATGAGACGCACGAAAAACCCCTGGCAGATGGAGTCGCCTTCGACAAACAACCGGCAAAAGTTTTTGAGGCGCTGGCTGCAAAAATAGACGGCACAAAATCAACGAAAGCGCAGATCTTTACTGCGATGATGGAAAGCTACAAGAAAATGGCTGCCGCCAAAGGCATAGATAAAGATTTTTCAGCCTTCTGGAAACAACTCGAAGAAAAAAAATGTTCCAAAGTGAGCATTGTTAAAGAAGGTGGCGAATGGCAGTTCAAATTTCAGATGCCTGAAGGCGTTGAGTTGAAAATCAAGGATACGTCCGGTATCCCGCTTGATACGCCAAAACCGAAACTTGAAACAAAAGAGGAAATAAAGAAGGCGGTTGATGACGTATTCAGCGGATTCAAATCGATGGATGCCGTTCTTTTTTCCAGACAGTATCCGAAGGTGGAAGATTTCAAAAAAGCGGTTCGCGACAAGTTCGGAGACCTTGCGGCAAGACTGCCGGTTGGAAAAATTCACTCAAAAAAATACGGTCTTGATATAACCGTCGGCGAAGACGGAAGCTTTGCCATAGAGACGGATAATGTATATGAAAAAAATCTGCAGGCCATTTATGATGAACGCGTAGCCGCTTTGGCTGAAGTTCGAAAAGTTGACACTGAGGCGGAAGGCAAAGAAAAAGCTGAGGCAGAAACACAACTAAAAGGAAAAGCTCTCCGCGAAAAAATATTTAAGGTCAAAGGAGGCCCCCAGAGCGGAACCGTAAAGTTCGAAAACTGGGAGCAGTACCGGACAACAAAAATTTCTGATCTTTATCCGGATGCCGAAGAGGGTGACCGGGTAGACATCCGCCGCGCAGGCATGCAACGCCCGATTTCCGTTGTATTCCAGGCTGGTGAGAAAGGGCTCCAATGGATGTACGCGGACAAGAAAAGAAGCGCTGAAAGGGTCAAGATTGAACTGAATGACGATCTTACCTACCACGCATATGAAGGTGAAAAAAGAGCCCCTACAGCACCTGAAGGCATTACAACGCTTGGCTACTACCGGGTAAAAAAAGACTATTCATGGACAGATATCGCCCGTTCAATAATGTACGACGGGAGCCGCCCGCGCGGACAGGATTTTCAGTTAAAAACTGACCCTGACCAAACGAATTACAAGGAAGGAAAAAAATTATACGCGGACTCGCCCATGATGGTTCTGGAAGGGCTCGATTATGACTACACGGAAGAGGCCGATGTGAAAGCCTATGCCGAGCTTCTGAAAAAATATAATACTGACAAACTCCACGTCTGGGTTGTTGTTCCAAAAGGACAGAACCCCCGGATTGTCGAAGTTGATAAGGAAGAAAAAAAGAAAGGGCAATTAAAGAAAAAAGGCAATCTTTCGCATACGGAAGCGATGGACGAGGCGGAACTGAACTCGACGCTTGCGTCTGCGTACAGGTCAAAAATGGTGGAAGATGAGGATATTACGCTCCGCAATTACGAAAAAATGAAGGAGATTTTGAACGATGAAAATCTCTGGAACTACTACTGGAGCAAAGGGCTTTTCAAGGGAAAAGATGATGTGATAAGAGGGTTTGCGCTGCTTGGAGTACCAAAAGATAAAGCGCGAAAAATTCTTTATAAGGCCATCACCAGCGGAGATGACGATGTAATCGATTTTTCAGACCTGCTGGATGCTCTTGAGGATAGTAACATTTACAAAACGGCAAGTGGGGAGGCCGGAAGTTATAGCGATTTCAAAAAGGAGTACTACTATTTCCGGGCAGCATCGAAAAAAAACGACGGCAAACCACTGAGCGAGAATGAACAGGAGTGGTACGACACATACAAGGATGACTACAAAAAAGCGAATGTGGACAGCCATTGGGCTGACCTGAACAACATCCTCACGGGATGTGCCGTCATTATGGACGGGGTCCACAACATGCTTCCGACGGTCGCGCAGGAGGACGGGAAGAAAGCCATGGAAGCGCGCGATGAACGGCTCAAAGAAGAACAGAAGGTTGCCAAAGAGGTCGGCAAAAAACGGTTCGATGGCGGGCCACTCATTGAAGTAAGCGAATCTGCCGGAGAGGACGCGTTCCTCCAG